>JADFCW010000027.1 GCA_017161705.1 Candidatus Sumerlaeota bacterium
AGATCAGCAGATACGGCGCGGTGTATTTTCGCACATACTGAAGACTGGCCATGGGGTGGCGCGAACAAAGCGCCGAGATCAGCACGATCACGGCAAATATATACGCAAGGGCAAGAATGGTCCTGGTCAATCCATTGTGCGGGCGCCAGCCCTCGGGCCGATACACAAACTGGGTCAGGAATAGCAGAATGACGCAAAAGTACAGGAAACCGACCTCGATCAGGAGAGTCCTCAGAATCTCGAACGTCGTGAAATTGGCTTTGCCCGTCTGAACCCATAACGCTGTGATGCCCGCAAACACCCCCATCGAAACCACCCAGGCGCCGATGGCCGCAGCCCAGAACTGCCAGCGCATCGGCCGGATGAGCCGAATCAGAAATCCCGCCAGGACCGCAATTTGGGCGATCAGATAAGGCAGGTCCACGCGACCCTCGAACGGAAGGATCGCCAGGAGCGTGATCAGGGCAATCAGCGAAACGTTGCGACCGACCTTATCGGTCATCGTGAACGCCTTCTGCGCTCAGCGCCCATCCGAGAAGCGCTGGATCAGCGCCGGCACGACCTCGTGGAGGCTGCCGACTATGCCGTAGGTGGCTACCTTGAAAATCGGTGCTTCGGGGTCTTTATTGATGGCGACAATGATCTCCGACGAGCTCATGCCGGCCAGGTGCTGAATCGCCCCCGAGATGCCGCACGCAATATACAGTTTCGGACAAACGGTTTTGCCCGTCTGGCCGACCTGGTGCGAATAGGGAATCCAACCGGCGTCCACCGCCGCCCGCGATGCACCGACGGCGCCGCCGAGCACCTTGGCAAGCTTTTCGATCAACTCGAAATGCTTCGGATCGCCCAAACCGCGTCCGCCGGAAACAATGATGTCGGCATCGGCCAGATTCACGGTATCGGCTACTTCATCCACGGTTTGCAGCAGCTTGACTCTTGTACGCTTGGCCGAGTCGGGCAACTCGACTTTGATGATGTCCCCTTTGATCTCCTGGCGACGGACGGCCGGCTTCATCACCTTATGGCGCACGGTGGCCATTTGCGGCCGGTAGCGCTCGGTGCGGATAATGGCCATGAGGTTGCCGCCAAACGTGGGGCGCGTCTGGAGCAGAAGCCGTGTCGAATCCTCGATGTCCAGGCCTGTGCAATCGGCCGTCAGGCCGGAGCGGAGTTTGACGGCGGCGCGGGGAATAAACGTGCGCCCAACCGCCGTTGCGCCCGTCAGCAAAATGTTCGGCTTGAACCGCCGGACCAGATGTGTCATGGTCTCGGCATAACGCTCGTCGGAAAAGTGCTCGAGGCGCTTGTCGTCAACATAATAGACATGATCCACGCCGTAGTGAAGCAGTTCTCGAGCCTGCTCCTCGATGCCGTGGCCGAACAGCACCGCGCATAGCGGTTCGCCCAGCTTGGCGGCCAGTTTGGCGCCCTCGCCGATCAACTCAAAGGAAACCCCGCAAATGGCGCCATTTCGCTGCTCGGCGAACACCCACACGCCCTTGTAGGATTCACGATCGGGCGTCCCGCCCGTCAGCTGCGCCTCCAGAACGATGGCGTCGGTGGGGCAGACATCCATACACTGATTGCAGAGCGTGCAGTTTTCCAGAATGACGACTTTTTGCTTGGACTTTTTGGCGACCTCGGCGCTGACCTCGCCCGGTTCCCATGCCCGCATTTCGATCGCGCCAAACGGACAAACCTCCTGGCATTTGTTGCAACCAATACACCGTTCAAAGATAACATCCAGCTTGCTCATGGTCCTCCAACCTGCAAAAAAGCTCGCAGCCTCAGGGAATTGATTTCGACCTCGCGCCGCCCAACAACAATAGCCGATCTTTATGGCTCTCAGCCGCGTTGGCAGCGACAACAAAGCCGAACCCTATGGCCGGCGATCGCTATGTGCAAGCGTTTTTCGGGCGACCCTTGCTGCTTCACCCAGGCGACCCGCTGGCAGGAATACTCGTGGAGCGACGCTGGCCACGGGCGCCCAACGTTTAATCAAAGGGCATCCGGGCTAACCAGGCATATACGGCCACCCAGGTAAAACAGTGCAGTCCCAACGACGAGACCGATCATGTATCCGTAAGGCAACCCCACGGCGAGCAGCCCCACGAGCACGGCGATCGGAAACTCCCCGCGGGAATGAGCCGTGTCTCGAACGAGCCAGACGAGCGCGAGTGCTTCGAAGAGGAGAATGACACCCAGTATCGGCAGCGGAAAT
>JADFCW010000028.1 GCA_017161705.1 Candidatus Sumerlaeota bacterium
GCCCGGTCGAAGCCCCCGCCAAAGAACAAACCAAGCAATATAAAAAGCGATCCGTAGATGACGACGGATCCGCCTGTTCGCCCGCCAAAAGCAAAGTGTCCCGCCATCCCTCCCGAGCCGTGGCAAGTGGGCACGCCGCCGAACCATGGATTGACAAGATTCATCAACGCGTACGTGAGCCCGATCTTACGTATCGTGATGTGCCGATCAGGGAATAAGTCCTCGGCGAGTTGCCGCGTGGCGAGGGCGGAGTTGCCGAGGGATAGCGGTATCTGCGGCAAGGCAAGGACCAAGAAGCCCGTCAGGATGTCGGCCGGCTGAGGCACGTGCACACTGGGCAAGTGAAAGCCGAAGCTGCAAGCCACGCTGCCGTCCCAGTTGAAGGCCACTGCATATACGAGTTCGAGCAGCAGCACCGGAAACGCCGCAGGGAATTTGCGGTTGCCGAGCAGAAGTATCGTGATGCTGAAGGCCGAAGCTGCGAGTGCGTATCCGGAGACACCGTTCGCTTGAACGAACTTCTTTGCGCCTTCTCTGACATTTTGGAGATGAGATGGGTAATGACCACTCCGAGGTCGTAGATGTCGAGAATCCTATCCATATTCGGATCCTTCAAGTCGAGCGTACCCTCCATCTCGTGGACCCGATAGGCCAACTGGAGGAATTTGGAGAGAGCCAGCTTGGGAATATCGTCCAGGCGCTCAGGTCCGTACCACTCGAAGCTGTCCCTATCTCCTTTGCTCGAGTTGCACTTCTTGCACGCACAGATACAGTTATCGGACGAGTCAAGAAGAGCAGCAATCTTTGGATCAACACCCGCCCTGGAGACAGGGATGATATGATCGGTACTCAGCCCATCGGTGGCCCCACAGTAAGTGCACACTCTCCCTTTCTCCAGCTCCTTCTCGTAGTCCCGCGTTGATGAAGACCAGCTCATTTCGCCGGATTCGAGCTTCTTATAACGAGAGACCACAAAGCCGTAGTTGTCTTCAAAACCAGCAGATTTGGCGATTAGCTGGGCATACTGCCAGTAGATATAACGGCGGACCGTGTCAACATATTTTGGGGGGCTTGAAAGACATGTTCATCTCCTTTGATTCTTGCAGCCGCTGTCCGCGTTGATGGCGTTGTCAGGCACTGCTCGGTGTAAGAATCTTTAGGCCAACGATACCAGCAATGATCAGGCCGAAGCATACCAACCGCAAGATGCTGGCGCTTTCTCCGAGGGCAAGAATTCCATAGGCTGCTGTACCCACGGCCCCGATACCCACCCACACGGCATAAGCTGTGCCGATTGGAATTGTGCGAGTGGAGAGAGAAAGCAGATACATGCTGCCGATAATAAATGAGATGCAGAATACGCTGGGCCACGGCTTTGTAAATCCGACGGTTTTTGGCATGGCTGCCGCGTAAAAAATCTCGCAAATACCCGCTGCCACAAGATAGACCCAACTCATGCTTTCCTCGTAGTCATAATTTGCCTGGAGGGGTGTGTGCCTACCGTGGCCATTGGCCACCGCCCAAAAGATCCTCGCAAGAGGCCCAGATCTCAAGATGAAAGTTTCGAAGGTGGCCGCAAAAGCAAGGGAAATCGTTTGTTGTGCGATGAACCAACACGGCAAAGCGGCAGCCATGCTGCCGCTTTGATCTGGTCGCTGGTGGTGGAGGCAAGCGTTTGGCTGAACCGTTCTTTGACTAAAGCAAAGCGGTAGCATGGCTACC
>JADFCW010000234.1 GCA_017161705.1 Candidatus Sumerlaeota bacterium
CCATGCCGGATAGCGTCGCCGGAGCGCTGTCCACCATAGTCCAAATAGGCCGACCACTAGAACCGCACGCACCCACACAAAGATCGAATAACCACCCGCGCGATACAGCAAGTACACCAACACCTGGTACAGCCAATACTCCGCGATCCAGGGCTGGCCGGCAGTCAGGTAGGAAAACGGATCCGTGTGCGGCAGGCCGTCGGCCAAAATCAGGCGCCCGACGGCCATTTGCCACATAATGTCGTAGTCCTGCAAAGGAAACAGCGAGGCAGCGCCCACAACGGTGAAAGCCAAAATCAAAGCCGCATATTCGAGGCGCTTTTGCATAGGAAGTTATTACTCGATGTAATTCTCACACACCGTGTGAGGTCTTTCCCTCAAGCGGCAAGCCCTCGGCCGTCGCTCGACGCGACGGGTCATGCGAAGGCGAGTTTCCTTTTCCTAAACGGCGCCGGTTTCGCGGGATAGAACGAATCGTTCAAACGCTTCGTAGCTGATTGGGACCGCCTCGCGCGTGATGGCCGCAATGGCTTCGGCGTATTGGCGGATTTCATACTGTGCCGTGGGGTGCATCCGCAACTTCAGGAAGTTCATCAGCGAGCGCAAGTTGACCGTCCAGAAAAACTCGGTGTAAAAGGCGGTGCCGAGCAATCCGCGCCAGACCTCGCGCGCCCTCGCGCGCTGCTCAGGGCCTCCGGCTGCCTTGGCCACGAGCCGCTCATACGTTGCATAGGCTTGGTGCAAAGCCTCGTGGTAAACCGCCAGATCCTCCGGCGTATAGTCTTCGGGAAGAGTGGAAAGGTCGGGCACGAAGTACTCCTCGTCAAACCGCCGATACCGCGCCGATCGCTCGTTGAAGCTCCCGATGCGGTGACGGAACCATTGCCGGGCCACGAACAACGGGCATTTGATGTGGAACTCGAAAACGACTTTCTCGAACGGGGTGCCATGACCATGTTCGATCAAAAAGTGAATGAGCTTGCGATCGCGCTCCGGGTCGTCCGACGACGCGCCGGTAGAAACGCGCGCCGCCTCGACGACGCGCCGATCCGATCCCATTTGATCAATCAAACGCACAAATCCCTTATCGAGGACGGCGGTTTCAGCAATCACGGGAAGGCGCTCCGTCATTTGGCGGAAGTGGGACGCCTGGGCTGCGGGATCAGGGCCATGGTGGCCCCGGGCTCCGGCAGTTCGTAGGCAAACATGGAGCGCTCGGTGGCCAGAAGGCGGATCCCCGGCAGTCCGCGCAGAAAATGATACAGAGCATAGCATGCGAGTGCGAACGCGGGGAAGCCCAAGAAGCCCAAGCACGGCATTTCAAAGATTTTCATTTTGTCGAACGGCGCGGGCACCGTGTAGACCCATTTGATGCCCGCCCAGAAATTCCAAAACTCCCAAAAACATCCGCAAATCATCCCCGCGACCAGAATTTGCAGAAACAGCGACAGGCGGCCTTTTGACATCGCGTGAAGCAGCGAAGGCCGCCCCGCCCGAAAATTGATCGGGTCCAGAAGAAAGAAGAACGCCAGCCAGATCAGGGGAAACGCCTGCTGCGGAAACATCATCGGAAGCGACAGACACAGCAGGCCGATCAAAATGAAGAGGTCGAACTTCGTTTGGGTCATCTGCCACGGCCGAATCGAAACCCGGTGCAGCCAGTTGTTGCTGCGGCGGGACCACACACGCACCATCTCAAGCGTGATAAAGTTCGCGGGCAGAACGGTTGCAAATGCGATGAAATACAACGGCAGCTTCCAGTGCTCATAGGGGTACGGAATCGGGCCTTCCGGCGTGATTTTGACGTAGTGCCAGTTCTCCAGTCGCAAATTGAACCCCTCGAAAATCTCCCACACGAACCAGGACAGCGGAAGCATCAGCAAAAACTCACCGAACCGGTTACTCAGGAGCGACCGTCCGCGAAACCGATATACCAGCGAGTCCATGAACGCGATGTAGCAATACCACGCAAAGTCGTAATAGTGGGAATAGAAGGGGTCCACGCCAAACACCATCAGGAGCGTCGCGACGAGGAACACCGCCAGTGCCGTCGGGCCATACCATCGCAAGCCAAAGAGCATTTGCCTATCCTCTCCGACCGGTCTGTCTAATTTGACCGATCCGGCCAATGTCCATCGCTGCGACCGGGGATCGCGGTTGCCACACTACCTTACATGGTCAGCAGCAATTCAAGCATTTCCCGGTCGAGTTGGTGGCCTTCAAAATTTTCGTATTTCACATCCTTGCGTCCGCTGTCAATCCAGCCGAACGATCCGCGCAGATTCCACATCGCCCAGCCGATGCCGTAGTCCTTCAACATCGAAAACAAATCGCGCTGAAACGCCAGCACCACCTTGTGAGGTGTGCGGTTATAGACTCCCGTTTCGCCGCAATGCACGCCGATTCCTTTGCGCATGGGTTCCAGCCACGGCAGATAGCGTTTATAGAGATAGTTGCGGTCCCAAAGTGTATTGCCTTGTTTCAGCGGCCAAGTCGGCTCGGGCCACTTGTCCGAACCTTTGGCCCACGAAGCTCGATAATGCGTCAGTTGGAAGGGCTGGTAGGTATGAAGACTCAGGGGCAATTTCAGGTCGTCGAGTTCGGGAATGGGTTCGTTGGCCACCGAAAGCCCATCGGCAATGATCATGCGGTCAGGGTCTTCCTCGCGGATGGCCTTGACCATACGTCGCGCCACCTTTTCGTGATTCTCGCGTGTCATGCCGCGGCTGCCCGGCGCGGGCGGCTCGTTCCATAGATTGAAGCTCAACCGCGAGGACGGAATACCTTTGTAGCGTTTGGCAAACATGCGCCAGTGCAGTTCGCAGAGATCTTGGGCCTCGGCGTCGGTCCACAAATTGAACGGCTCCAGTTCCGGGCTGTTGATGCAATAGCCGGGGGCGCGATGAAAATTGATCGAAACATGAATGTTGTATTGCCGGCCCCACTCGACCGCCTGGTCAATTTCCTTCAGGGCCGACTCTTTGAAAGCCCGGCGATCGGGCATTTGGCACCAGAAGCGATAATCCATGGGCAGCCGCACGAAGTCCATTTTCCACCGAACCAACCACTCGAAATCGCGTTCGACAAAGGGCTGGTTGGGTCGGTCGCCTCTGGGCCCGGCCGAAAACTTTTCCAGAAGATTCGCTCCCCGCCAACGCGGCAACGGATTTCTAGGGATCGCGGGACTGCCTTCCGCGGCTGAAATGTTTTTGGGAAGGTTTGCCAGAGCTGTTCCTGCGAATGCAGCGCCAACTCCATGCATCCAGTCGCGCCGCGTGATTTGTTGTTTGATCTCCATGATGCTGCCTCCGGTGGAGTGTATAGTTAAATCACTGGGCTGTTGGGTTGCGTGGAAGAGTCCACACGAAAGCATGGACTGCCGCTAGCCCACTGAAGTGGGGGCAACAAACTAAACTGCTTCATTAAAAAGGACTTTCCGCACTGCTAGTGTTTTTCCGACGCAATTTGCTCTGCGTATTGCTCCGGCGTCAAGAGATTATCCAGTTCTTTCGGATCCGACATTTCAATGCGGATCATCCACCCGTCAGTCCATGGCAAGCGGCCTACTATGCCGGGATCGTTCGCCAGCGCGGGGTTGACGTCGGTGACCCGGCCGCTTACCGGCGCATAGAGGTCATAGACGGCCTTGACCGCCTCGATTACGCCAAAGGGCTTGCCCTGCTCGACAGGCGTTCCAACCCCGGGCAGCTCGACGAACACAATGTCGCGGTTCAGCGCTTCGACGGCATACTCGCTCACGCCGGCGGTCACGGTGTTCCCCTCGACTCGCGCCCACTCATGGGTTTTCAAAAAGCGGAGGTCCTTGGGAATGTCCATACAGTGCGTCTCCTTTTGGTCGGATGATATTCACCGAACAGATCTATCCGCTTTGTCGGTTTTGTCCGATCCGTCGAATAAGATGCGATTGCTCAAGGCTTTTGTATTTTCTTTCGGGAATAAAACGGCCGGCGCACGACACGCGCCGCGCACTTTCGCCCCCGAATCTCAACGGCCAGTTCCGTCCCTTCCCGCGCATACGCCGGCTGGACAAACGCCATGGCGATTCCCTGTTGGAGTGTCGGCGAGAACGTGCCGCTGGTCACTTGGCCAATTGCGGTCTCACCCGCATAGAGTTTATAGCCGCTTCGCGGGACGGCCTTTTCGTTCATCACCAGACAACACAGGCGGCGTGCCGGAGTGTTGTATTTTTGCAGCAGCGCCGACCGTCCCATGAAATTCTCCTTGTCCATGCGCACAAACTTTCCCAGCCCCGCCTCGAACGGCGTTGTTTCGTCATTCAACTCGTTGCCGTAAAGCGGCATGGACGCTTCCAGACGCAGCGTATCGCGCGCCCCGAGGCCTACCGCCACCAGATCGCCCGCTTTCTTTTCGCGCGTCATCAGCCTCTCCCACACGGACGCGCAGGCGCCGGCGTCCACATACAACTCGAATCCATCCTCGCCCGTATAGCCCGTGCGCGAAACGAGCATCGGTACTCCAGCGACTTCGGCGCGGGCAAATTGATAGTAGCGAATGGTGCTCAACGGAAACCGTGTGGTCTCCTGCAAAATCGCTGCGGCCTGCGGCCCTTGAATGGCGATCATGCCGAGACGAGTGGAGGCATCTTCGATCTCTACGGCATAGCCGTCGCGATGTGCCGTCAGCCATTCCATTACTTTGAGGCGGTTCGCGCCATTGACCACGAGCATCACTTCGTCGGCATTTCGATAGACCGTAATGTCGTCCACAATGCCGCCCCGGGGATTGCAGAGAAAACCGTAGTCCACTTGCCCTTCGGCCATCGCCTTGACGTCGGCGGTGGTCATCCAATGGGCAAACGCCGCCGCGTCGGGCCCGCGCAGGCAAATTCGTCCCATGTGGCAGAGATCGAACAGACCGGCAGCGTGCCGGACAGCTAAATGTTCGTCGGTGATGCTGGTGTATTGCAGGGGCATCAGCCAGCCGTGGAAATCGGTCATGCGGGCGCCGTGCTGCTGGTGCCATCGAGTGAGGGGTGTCTCGTTCATCTCGATCCTGAAAGTTGACGGCAAAATGATCTGGATCCGGCAAGCATGAACCGAGCGGCATTGCACCTGTCGCAAAGGCGGTTTTCAAGCAAGAAGTGCGACAGACCGGCCGCGGGAAACTTGCGAAGATCGGACAATAGAACGAGCCCAAAGGGGGCCGATTGATGGTTTTTTGGACAAAACCGAAGGCCACATGCGCGCATAACAAGGGATCGCGGGTATTCATTTCCTCTTCGGGCCGATCACGGGGCCAGACGCCCAAACGCCTTCGCGTAAAAGGCAAAACCTTTACTACCCAGCGCCTTGTAGTAGTCCCGCGCCGCGTGCCCAATGCCCGGAACCGCCTCGAATTCGTGCTCGATGTTCAGGCTGTCGAGCAGACGGTGATAGTCCTCATTGGCTTTGAGAAGATTGTCCTTGTTCCCGCAACCGATCCGGATAAACGTCCGTCCCCGCACGGCGTCGGCGTTTTTTCGGATCAGGGTCGCGGGATGGTTGGCCGTAAAGTTCTCCATATCGTTGCCAAACATGCGTTCAATGATTCCCTCGCGATGGGTGCGAATGGCATCGGCCTGGAGCAAGGCGCCAGCGTCAATGCATACGACGCCGAACAAATCAGGATACTTGAATCCCAAATGCGCGGCGCCCCAGCCGCCCATCGAGTAGCCCTGCACGGCCCGGCCCTCGCGCCGCGCGATCGTTCGATACGTTCGATCTATGTGGGGAACGAGGTCCTTGATGATCACACTCTCCACGGGCATTTTGCCGTCGGGCGCATCGTTGTAGAAACTGCTGACCATGCCGTTGACCATCACTGCAATCATCGGCGGCGCGACCTTCTCGCGAATCGCCGCATCGAGATGCGGGACGAAGAAATCAGCGCCCGTTCGCTGCGAACCGCCGAGGCCGTGGAGCCAATATACGACTGGATAACGGCGCTCGGGCTGCGCTTCATAATCGGGCGGAAGATAAAGGAGATAGCTCACCGTCTGGCCGATAACCTTGCTCTCGAACGTGCAGAACTGCGTGCCGTCGGTGGCCGTCTTTTCGACATCGTTCCAGCGCGGCTGCGGAAGCGCTTTCTCGATTGCCTTTTTGGACGGCGCTTCGCCGGCGAAAAGGCCCAAAGTTGCCCAAACAAAAACCAACGCAAGACGGGCGATTCGGCAAAACGTCAGACGCCCCATAACAGTCCCAACCGTTCGAGCCTGAATTCGATTCAGCCGAGTTCGATTCATAGGCATTGTCGTTTTCGGCGCGGATTCTATTCGCACTGATAACCGCTTCATTGGATGACTCCTGTACCGTTGGAATGGAGTTTACCGCCGCCATAATCCATAGGCAGTGCAAGAAAGCATGTCTTTGCCGCAAGCAATTGTCGCTTTGCGGATAATTTTGACGCCGTGTGCATTTCCACTGCCCGCTGTATTACTCCGATCTGTGGCGCCCGTGCAAGCGTTTTCACGGGGGGTGCAGTGCGGCGAGACGCACCTCGATGCGGCGAAACTGGTTTCCTCTTGCAGAGCGCGCCGCACCGAAAGTAAATAGCCAGTGGTTTGGTTGTGATCTGAAAATCCTCCCGACGATGAAACAAGAAAGGAGACTTTGTCCCATGAAGTATCGTTCTCTGATTTCGCGCCGCGTTTTTCTTAAAACTGCTTCGGCCTCGGCCGCAGCTGCACCTCTCATTCTCACATCGTGCGCCCGAACGCCGGTCCGTGCGGCGAAAAAGTTTGGTCCCAACGACCGGATCATTATGGGAGTAATCGGTTGCGGCATTCAGTCGCGCCACTTGATCAGCCGTTTCACCAACGAACCGGAAGTTCAAATGGTGGCCGTGTGCGACGTGGATAAAACCCGCCGCGAAGCCGCGGCCGCCGGCATTGACAAAAAATACGGCAAAGCACCCGGATATAAGGGATGCACTGTGTATACCGACTTCCGCGAATTGCTCGCCCGCGAGGACATTGACGCTGTTATCATTGCGACGCCCGACCACTGGCACGCCATCATTGTCATCGAGGCCTGCAAGGCCGGCAAGGATATCTACTGCGAAAAGCCGCTGTCGCTGACGGTCCACGAGGCGCGCCAGATGGTCAACGCCGTGCGCAAATATGGCCGTGTTTTTCAGACCGGCAGCATGCAGCGCTCGAGCCAGGAGTTTCACAAGGCCTGCACGCTGGTCCGCAACGGCCGCATCGGCAAGATCAAGGAGGTTATCGTCAATATCGGCGGTACGTCGGTTCCTTGCGATCTTCCTACGCAGCCGACACCGGAAGGTTTGGACTGGAATTTCTGGTTGGGGCCGGCGCCCCTTCGGGGCTATCATGAAGAACTGGCCCCCCAGGGCGCCGACTACAAGATCTATCCCCACTGGCGGAACTACCGCGAATACAGCGGCGGCATGATGACCGACTGGGGCGCTCACCACTTCGACATTGCGCAATGGGGTTTGGGTATGGACGCCTCCGGCCCGATCGAAATATCGCCGCCCAAAGGCGAGCAAGGCAAACCGGGCTATATCCCCCTGACGTACAAATATGCCAATGGCGTCGTAATGATGCGCAACAGCGAGCATGAGGGACAGAAGATCAACGGCGTGCGGTTTATCGGTGAAAACGGCGTGATTGACGTAAACCGCGGTTTCTTCAAGGCGACGCCCGAAAGCGCGGCCGCTGATTGGGAGTCGTGTCCGATCAAACTTTACGAAAGCCGCAACCACTACGCCGACTTTCTCGATTCCATGCGCACCCGCAAACCGCCCATCTGCGACGTGGAGGTCGGCGCGCGCTCGGTGACTGTGTGCCACATCGGCAACATTGCATGGTGGACGGGGCTGTCGCTGAAATGGGATCCGGTCAAGGAAGTCTTTTACGGCAGCGGCAGCGATGAGGCCAACAAGTGGCTCGATCGCGCTCGTCGCGCACCGTGGAAACTCCCGAAGGTGTAATCTCCGCCGGCGCTTTTTGGTCTACTGGCGATTGCTTGCGATCTTATTTTATCGCCGATTCTTTTTCCTCTTCGACAGTCGGTGCGGGGGCCTGCCCCGCAGGCATCGGCACGCGCGCCGGCTGACGAAAAGGGCCTTCCCTCAGCGCCACGGCAACCGCTCCCGGGCGATGGCGCGGAAACACGGCGCTGTAGGAAAACAGTGCAACACCGTGCGCGCCGGCGGTCCGCGCAATGCTGATCTGCTCCAACGTCAACTTCGGATCATTCGCCTTGACCATCAGACCGGCGATAACCAGCCGCCCGTGACTGTTGAGAAGATATTGCGTCACGCTTTGCGCAATCTCCTCGTTCCTGGTTGTATAAATCATCGGACAAGCGGCGTCGAGTTTCCCCGCGGCTATCCATTCCAGTCCGCAGCGCATCAGGCGGTCGCGGTCGTGCACCGGATCGGGCGCCAGCGAGGCTGAAAGCATCAGGTGGGGATTGATTGCCTTGCATTCGTCGTGAATGCGCGCGGCCACCTCGGTCACCTGCCTGCCGCGCCATTGCGTCCACAGTTCCGGCGCCTGGTGCGGGGCCTTGCCCGTTTCCTCGCGAAAGCGCCGGAGACTGACGGGATCATACGAGTAATCGCCCACCTCGCTGGGATAGCGGCAGTAGTCCAGATGAATGCCGTCCACGTCGTAGTGTTCGGCGACCTCGCGGAACACAGCGGCAATATGGTCGCGCACTTCGGGCATTGCCGGATTCACAAACGCGTACCAGTCGGGATGGGGGCCGGTGTCGCGGTCGCGCGGAATCATCTTGTTGCCTTGGCGGTCGGCCATAAACCAGTCGGGGTGTGCGGTCCAGAGCTGGCCAGCCACGGGCGAGGGATAATCCTGGCTTCTCCATCCGGGAAACACATTCAGGTAGGCATGGAGTTCGATGCCGCGGCGATGGGCTTGGGAGACAGCGAGCGCCAGCGGATCAAAACCCGGATCCTGGCCGGTTGTGGCCGGCCCGTCGCTGGTCAGTTCCCATGCCCACGGCTCGAGGGTCGAGCGATAGAACACCGTGGCGTTCCCGCGAACCTGAAAAAAGACGATGTTAAAGCCCGTGCTGGCACAATTGGCGATGATCCACCGGACCTCGGTGGGTGTTTTGTAGTCCCAGCGGGTCACCCAAATTGCCCGCGCCTCGACACTGTGGAGCGCACGGTCCTTGATTGTTTGTTTATCGGTGGGAACGCGCGGCGGCGGGCCAAATCGCAGTGCACAGTT
>JADFCW010000235.1 GCA_017161705.1 Candidatus Sumerlaeota bacterium
CGATGGGACGAAGCGAAGCACGATACGCTGCGGCTGCTCGAAGAAATGCCGTATTATTGGGAAGCCCAGCAGCGACTGCTTCGGATTGTGGAGCGAGACAAAGCCGGCGGCGAGCGCCCCCCCGCACCCGCAGCCGCCCCCGGAGCCCCCGCCGCTGCTTCTCAACACGCGCCCCGTTCCTCCTCGTTCATTTCGCCCCTTCCGGCCATCGCGTCGCTCCTGCCCATCCCCTTTCCTGGCGCCATGGCGCAGCCGCGCTTTGGCGAACGCGACCGGAGAGGACCGCCGGACGGTATCGAGCGGGGCTATCGGGGGCGCGGCGGCTATGACTACCGCTGGGACGGCTCGCCGCTGGGTCTGCCGCAGCGCGACATTTTTCCGGGCAACGTCTTCACGTTCTGCCGTCTGCGCTACGACAGCGCGCGCAATCGGTGGGGCGGGGGCTGGCAAACCGACTACAACGCCTCGGATATCAATTTCTCTATCCGGCTGGAAGAACTGACCACCATCCGCGTCAACCGCGACGAACGCGGACGGATCAAGCATGCCGTCGTGCGCCTGACCGATGACGAGCTGTTCAACTATCCATTTTTATATATGATCGAACCAGGGGCGCTGGTTTTCAGCGACGAGGAAGTCGAGCGGCTGCGGATGTATTTGCTCCGCGGCGGATTTCTGATGGTGGACGATTTCTGGGGCGAGGCCGAATGGGAAAACTTCGCTTACGAGTTCAGCCGGGTGTTTCCGCCCGATGAATATCCCATGCAAACCCTGCCGCTGAGCCACGAGATTTTTCACTGTGTGTTCGAGATCAAGGAATACCCCCAGGTGCCGTCGGTCCATGCCTGGCTTCGCACCGGTCTGACCTATGAGCGGCAGGATGCGGAGACGCCGCACTATCGCGGCGTATTCGACAAGCGCGGACGCCTGATGGCGATTATCTGCCACAACACAGACCTCGGCGACGGCTGGGAGCGCGAGAACTGGGACGAGGAGTATTTCCGCGAGTTCTCCGCCAAAAAGTCCTATCCCATGGGCATCAACATCGTAGTCTATGCCATGACGCATTGAGGGCGGGGAGTCAGAATTTGCAGGAGTATCGGCTCATTTGACATTCGCAGGTTGCCCGCCTGCGCCGCGGGCAGAAAGGGCGATTATGGAAGCCGCGCAAATCCCAAGTCCGCAATTTCAGGAACAGGCCTACCAGAAACTGCAATCCGGCCGCGACCGGATGCTCCAGCAGCTGCGCCGCGTCATTGTCGGCCAGGACGCCGTCATCGAGGACTTGATGATCGTTCTGTTCACGGGCAGCCATGCGCTGATCACCGGCGCGCCGGGATTGGCCAAGACGCTTCTCATCCGCTCGATCGCCCGCATTCTCGACCTGCGGTTCAAGCGCATCCAGTTTACGCCCGACCTGATGCCGTCGGACATTGTCGGCTCGGAAATCCTCGAGGAAGACCGCGGCAGCGGGCATCGGGAGTTCAAGTTCATTCCGGGACCGATCTTCACCAACGTCCTTCTGGCCGACGAGATCAACCGCACGCCGCCCAAGACGCAGTCGGCCCTGCTCGAAGCCATGGAAGAAAAGCAGGTCACGGTGGCTGGACAGATGCGCCCGCTCGACCGCCCCTTCTATGTCCTGGCCACGCAGAACCCCATCGAACTCGAAGGCACCTATCCGCTGCCCGAAGCACAACTCGACCGCTTCATGTTCAACATTCTGATAGACTATCTGAATGAGAACGAGGAGTTGGAAGTGGCCAGCCGAACGACGTCGGGCGAACTGGCCGAGTTGGAGAGCGTCTTCACCGGGCAGGACATGTTGGACTTTGCGCGGCTGATCCGCCAAGTGCCCGTAGCCGAGGCCGTGGCGCGCTATGCCGTGCGGCTGACCCAGGCGAGCCGACCGGGCACAGAGACGGCGCCGGACTTTATCTCCAAATGGGTTTCCTGGGGTGCAGGCACGCGCGGCACGCAAAGTCTGCTGCTGGGGGCCAAGGCGCGGGCGCTCCTAAAAGGGCGTTTTCATGTCAGCTGTGCGGACATCCAGGCAATCGCCCATCCGGCCCTGCGGCATCGCATCCTGACGAATTTTCGCGCAGAGGCCGACGGCGTCGGCGTCGAGGATATTATCCGACAGTTGCTGGAGACCGTCCCGGAGCCGAAGTCCGGTCTGGTGTAAAGCGACGGATTATCTCGAGGAGCGCGAGACCCGTCATGGCGTCATACCTCCATTTCATAGACCCGGCCGAGCTGGCCCGCATTGCCGACCTTGCCGTCCTGGCGCGGACCGTGGTGGACGGTTTCCTGGCCGGCATTCATCGGAGTCCGCATTCGGGAGCCTCGATCGAGTTCGCCCAATACCGCCCCTACACCCAGGACGGCGACTCGCGCCGAATTGATTGGAAGCTTTTTGCACGCGCCGACCGTCTCTACGTCAAGCAGTATCAGGAAGAAACCAACATGCGCTGCACGCTCCTGCTGGACTGCAGCGCCTCGATGGACTACGCTTCCGGCAGCGTGACCAAGTTTCATTATGCGCGGATGTTGACGGCGTGTCTGGCGATGATCCTGCACCGCCAGCGCGATGCCGTGGGGTTTCTGGCCTACCACCGCGAAGTGTTATGCTATCTGCCGCCGCGAAACGACGCGCGCCATTTGCAGCGGCTCTTTGTGGAGTTGGAGACGCTCCAGCCAGCCGGCTCGACCGACACGGCCGGTGCGCTGCGGCAGCTGGGAGAATTCATCCAGCCGCGCGGTCTGGTCGCCCTGGTCTCCGATTTACTCCATCCGGCCGACCGGATGATCGAGCATTTGAAATCGCTGCGCGCGCGGCGGCACGACGTGATGGTGTTGCAAGTGGCCGATCCGGCGGAACAGACGTTTCCATTCGAGAAAACGGCGACGTTCGTGGATGCCGAGAGCGGGAGCGAGCGATTCACCGTACCGGCGCAGGTGCGGCAGGAGTATCTCGAGAATCGGCGCGCGCATTTCGACCGCATCCGCCGCGAGTGCGTTTCAGCGGAAATGGACCTCGAGGAGTTTGCCACCTCCGAGCCGCTGGACCGCGCGCTGCATTTTTTCCTCCACCGGCGCAACCACTCGCTCCTGACATCCAGTCTGCGGCGACGACCCGCCGCCGCGGCAACAGGAGGGCGGCGCTGATGGCTGCGGCTTTCCTCGCTCCTGTGTTTCTCGCCGGTCTGGCTCTGCTGGTCGCGCCGTGGTTGATCCATCGAATCCGGCGCCCCGAGCGAGAGCCGGTACGGTTCAGCAGCCTGATGTTCATTCCGCAGACGCGGCGGGAAGTCATCGAGCGGCGGCGGCTTCAGCACATCCTCCTGATGTTACTGCGCATGGGGCTGCTGGCGCTGTTGGCGCTGGCCTTTGCACGGCCGTATATGCGCAAGCCCGCCTCGGCTGCCCGGCCGGCGGAGGGCGCAGCCTGGCATGTTATCCTGCTCGATGCGTCCTACAGCATGGGCGAACGGTTCGAGACCGCGCGGGCAAAGGCGCGGGCGATTGCCGACTCATTGGACGCGGCCGACCGCGCCGGTGTGATCGTGTTCTCGCGGACGCCGAGGACGGTTGCTCCGTTGGCCGACCCCGACGATGCGGCAGCCGGATCGGCGCCGTCGGCGCGCAGGGCGATCGAAGCGGCGGTGTTGACGGAAGAGTCCACAGCCTACGTGGCGGCCCTGCAGGCGGCGGTAGCGATGCTTCAGACGGCCGAGCGATTGTCGGGCGCGCCGGCCGCCCGGCAGATAGTGCATTTGATATCCGACTTTCAGCGGGCGGGTTTGCCCGAAAAGACCGACGGTTGGAAACTGCCGGCGCGGGTCGAGTTGTGCTGCGTGGACGTGGGCGGACCCGAACGGGCGGGCTGCGCCATCGAGGATGTCGGCATTCGCGCGAGCGGCGCCGACGAAGTCCGCGTGCTGGGGAAAGTGAGAAATTGGTCGAAGAGCGAAGAGGCGGCGCGCGCAGTGAAGATCGTGGTCGGCGGCCGGGAGATCGCGCGCAGTTCGATCACGCTTGCCGCCAGCGCCGCGCGCCAGGTGGCCTTTCGTGTTCCCGCCCCGGCGGCTTCGACTCTCGAAGGATGGCTGGAAATCGAGGACGATCCGCCGTCCGCGGACAATCGGCGCTATTTCGTGTGGCAGGCGCCGAGCCGGCAGCGCGTGTGGCTGATGAGCGGTACGGAGAGCGAGCCGGCGCGTGCGGCCGCCCGGTTTTTGCGCAGCGCGCTTCCGCCCGACAGCGACTTGCCGTGGCGGTTGGAGATCCGCTCGCCGGAGCAGGCGCAGACCCGTCTAGCCGATTCGGCGGAGCGTCCCTCCATTCTTATTGTTGAAAACTTCGACCGGTTGACGCCGGAAGCCTGCGCGGCCATCCTGCGCTACATCGAAAGCGGCGGCCGGGCGCTCCTGGCAGTGGATGCAAGGGGATCTATGGAAGCTGCAAACAACGCATTGCTCGGGCGCCTGGGAGTGCGGGCGGAAGGAGCGTTTCACGGAGAGAAAAACGAATCCCAGTTTATGTTGCTCGGCTGGATAGACTTCGACCACCCGGTCTTCCATCCCCTGCGCAGCCCGGAGTTCAATGATTTTTCGGCGGTGCGTTTTTACAACGCCCATCGGCTGGCGCTTGCGAACGAACGTGCGGGGACGGCGGACGAAGACGGGCCGCGCGTGCTCGCCCGATTCGAGCCCGACAGCGAGGGTCGCGAGTGGCCTGCCATGGTCGAAACGCTCGCAGGCGACGGAAGGGCGATTCTATGGGCGTTTGGATTCGACCCGGAATGGTCCAATTTCCCGCGGTCGGTGAAGTTTATTCCCATTCTTTACGAAACGCTGGGATTGCTTGCCGGCGGCGCCGAGGAAGCGCGGGCATGGACGGTAGGCGACCGGCTCGAACCGCCGGCGGAAACGACGGAGGGGAGGCATCCGTCCGCAGTGGTATTGCCTGGGGAGACTGCGGCGGCGGTATTGACGGACGCGGGCGAAGTGCGGCCGGCGCGAACCGGATTTGTTCGCTGGCGAAGCGACAACAGCGCAGGGCGGGAGCGGGTCGAGGCGGTCAATGTGGCTGCGGCGGAATCCAACCCGGAACGGATCAGTCCGGAGGAATTGCAGTTGAAATTGTGCGCGCCGCGGGTCGAGCCGCGCGAAGCGGCCTCGACGGAGCGGGAACCCGGCGCAATTGTCGGCGGCTATCGGATCGAGCGCGAGTATTGGCGCTGGCTGTTGGGGGCGCTGATGCTGCTGTTGGTATGGGAGAGTCTGAACGCCGCGGCGGTGGGGGTGCGGCGCCGGGAGAATAGTCCTCGCGCTGCAGGGCAAAACTCATAAAGCAGCAAGGAGGATGACAACAATGACCGGGCGGGTGGAGTGGCAGGAACGGCTGCTGCGGCAGGCGGTCGGCCAGGTGGCGCGCCGGTGTCGGCGCCGCCGGCTGCTTCAGTGCGGCTTTCGATTCGGCCTGGCCAGTCTGGCACTGGCGGCCGTTTTTACGTTTATCCTGGCGGCCGTTGCCGCCCAAGGCCCCCTGCGCTATGCGGCTCTGGGGTTGTTTGCAGCGGCGGAAATCACGGCGGCCTGGCTTCTGATGCTCCGGCCGCTTCGGCGTCCGATCAGTCTGCAGCAGGCGGCATTGCTGATTGACGAGCGTCATCCGGAGTTGGAGCAGCGCATCATCACGGCGATCGAGTGCAGCGAATCGAGAACGGATGCGCAGTCGGCATGGCTGGTTGCGCGGCTCATCGAGGACTCGTGGCGTTCGGCCGAACAGATTCCCTTTCGCGCCTTGCTGGATGTCCGGCGGGCTGTGCGCTGGGGCGTGCTGGGAGGGCTGGCGTGGCTTGGCGTGTTCGGGGTAGTGGGGCTTTACCGCAATTTGTGGGTACCGGACATTCCTCTGCTTCGGGCAATGGCGCCCTCGGCGCACAAGCGGTATGCGTTCACCGTCGAGCCGGGGGATGCGCGGGTTCGGCGGGGCGAAAGCGCCGTGATTCGCGTTCTATCGGACGAAACGCCGGAAGTGATCGTGATTCGCTGGCGTTCGGGCGGCGGCTCGTGGGAGACGGCGGCGATGGAGCAGGGGGCGACGTCGCGGGTCCATTTCCATCAGTTCGCCGATCTGCAAACCAGTCTCGAATATCAGGTGCAGTTTCACGCGACGGCGTCGCGGCGGTATCGCATCACGGTATGGACGCCGCCCGAAGTGCTGGCCATTGATTTGAATTATCGCTATCCAGAGTATCTGCGGATGCCGCCGAAACACACACCGCACGGCGGGGACATTACGGCGGTTGCGGGCACCGAGGTGGACGTAGCGGTGCATGTGAACAAGCCGCTGAAGCAGGCGGAGCTGGCGCTGCAGGACAACGTGCGCGTGGCGCTGCGCGAAACGCAGCCGAATCGGTGGGAAGGAAAGCTGCAGGTGCTCCGCAACGATGTGTATCGGGTTCATCTTTTCGACATTGAAGGCGCGGCCAACGAATATGTCCCCGAACATCGGATTACAGCGCTGCCCGACAATCCTCCGGAGATCAAGATCGCGTTCCCGCGCGACGACCTTGACGTCACTTCGATAGACGAGATTCCGTTTGAGTTCACGGTCAGCGACGATTTTGGCCTGAGCGCCTACGGCCTTCAGATCGAGGTGGCCGGCCGCGAACCCGTGCGGCTGCCGCTGGGCGCGGCCAGGGAAACTACGCGCACGGCCGCGGGACGCCATCTTCTCATGCTCGAGCAGATGAACGTTGCTGTCGGCGATCTGATTACGTGGGCGGTATGGGCGGACGACGGAAAACCAGGACGGGCGGCGTTCGAGACGCTGGGCGATCCCTACTTTCTGCAAATCCGTCCGTTCCGCCGCGAGTTCGAGGAAGCCGTCTCGGACACCTCGGCGCAGGATCGCCGGCAGCAGCAACAGCAGCGGCAGCAGGGCGCCGGGGCGGCGGCGGCTAACCAGAAAGAGGTGCTGATTGCTACGTGGAATTTGCGGCGCGAGGCCAAAAGCCTCAAACCCGAGGAATTTGACGACCGCTTGACCAAAATCAAAGAGGCGCAGCGGCAGGTGCAGCAACAACTGACCGAAGGCGGGCTCGAGGGTGCGTCCGATGCCTCGATTCTGCCCCAGGCGCTGGATGCCGTCGAACAGGCGCTCACGGCGTTGGACAAGGCGGAATGGAAAGACCCCTCGATGCCGTTGAGCGAAGCTATTCGCCACATGCAGAACGCCCACCGGCTTCTGTTGCGGGCGCGGCCCGAACGCTCGCAAGTGCAGATGGCGCGGAATAGGTCGGGCCAGCCCAATCAGGGCGACCGCCGCGAGATTCAGGAACTGGAATTGCGCCGCAACCGCAATCTCTACGAACAGGAGCAGCAGGTGCGTCAGCAGCGCGAGGCGGTCGAGGCGGCGCGCAACGAGCTGCGCGACCTGGCGCGGCGCCAGCGCATGATCAACGAGGAGATGAACAAGCTGGTCTCGGAACTGGAGAAAGACAACGCCCCGCGCCGCGACGAACTCGCCCGCCAACTCGAACGGCTTCGCGAGGAAGAACGCCGCGCCCTCCAGCAACTCGATCAGGCCGAACGCAACGCCGCGTCGGGGCGGATGGACACTCGGCAGGCGCGCGACACCAGCCGCGCCCTCGATCAGGCCCGGCAGCAAATGACGCGCAGCCTCGACAACATGGAGCGCAATCAGTTCCAGCAGGCCCGCGCGGCCGGGGCGCGGGCGGCCCGCGCTCTCGACGAGGCCGGAGAGGCGCTCGAACGCCTGTCGCGCGACGCGGCCGCCGAGCAGATGACCGAGCTGCAGCGCCGGATGGAGGACATCGGCCGGCGCGAACGCGAAGCGGGCAGAGCCGTCGAGCAGATGCGCCGGCAGGCTGAAGCGCCCGGTTCGCTTCGCCGCAGCGCGGACCTCGACCGCCAGCGCGAGCAGACCGCGGCCGAAAAGGAAGCGTTGGCGCAGGACTTCCGGCAAATGCTCGAAGAGGCCGCAGAGCTGGCCCGGCGCGCCGCGGCCACCCAGGAACTGATGTCGCGGCGTTTGGGCGACTGGCTGCGCCAGACCAGCCGCGAGGAAATTCCGGAGAAAATGGAAGAGTCGCGGCAACTGGTGGATTTCGGGATTTGGAATCCGGCCCTGGAACTCGAAAAACGCATTCAAGAAAAACTGGCGGAAGCCGAGAAGAACCTGGCCGCGGTTGCCGATAGCGTCGTCCGCGACGATCTCGAGGGGATGAGACGGGCCCTCGATGAGTTGCGCCGCCTCCGCGATGCCGAGCGCCAGCAGCGCCAGACTGCGCAAGCCGGAGCCGCTCGCCCATCGAAGGGCGAACGTGCAGAGGCCGGCGCCGAAGCGACGTCCGAGACGGCGCAGGCGCGCCGCCCCAGTGCCGGTCAGCCCCAGGAACAGCGCGCGGATCGCCAGAGCGGCTCGAAGCAGGATTCGGCCAGCGAACGGACGGCAGGTGCTGCGCCGCAGCGCGATCAGGCGGTACGCACAGACGGCCAGAGCGGAGATGCGTCCAAACAGGCGGCGCGCCCAGGCGAAAAAGCGCCGAAAGGCGACAAGGCACGCGCAGGGGGCGACCGTCGCACGCCCGGCGCACTGGCCGATACTGCGCGCGGCGGCTGGGGCGATGACTGGTTGGCCCCACGAACGGCCGACCAGATGCGCGAGTTTCTCGAACGCGGCTATTTGGATTGGGCGGAGCGAATCCACACAGCCGAGGCATTGCTCCCCGACGACAACAATGTGCGGCGTCAACTCGAGCGCGCCCGCGAAGCCCTGCTCGCACTGCGCGGCCACTATCGCGGGCGAACTTCGACCAGCGACGGCGTCCCGCGGTTCGATCTGCTCAAGGAGACCGTGGGCATTCCTCTGGCGCTGGCCGCCGAGGACCTCGAACGCCAGATTCGCAAAAGCGAGGACGCCGAGAAACTGATTTTGACCCATGAGGACGCTGTGCCGGACAAATACCGCAAGCGCGTGGCCGGCTACTACGAGGCCCTATCGGAGTCCGAAAACAAGTAGAATTCCCGGATGATGGACGCGGCGGCAAAATGGCTGTTTGGCGAAGCGGTGGAGGGGCTGGAAGGTTTGCAGTTTGCCTTCGACACCCCCTGGCCGCAACCGGTCTGCTGGTTCCTCCTGGCGGCCCTGGCTGCGGCGACGGCCGTATTTTTCTGGACGCGAAT
>JADFCW010000236.1 GCA_017161705.1 Candidatus Sumerlaeota bacterium
CTTGCGGGCCTTTGCACCAGCCGCCCGGAGACGGCCGAGGCAGCCCAACGCGCGCTGGGCTTTGATTTTGCCGCGACCGACTGGCGCGCGATCACGGAAAACCCCGGCATAGACGTCGTCCACATCTGCACGCCCAACAGCCTCCACGTCGAGCCGGTTCTTTCGGCCATCGCCCACGGCAAGCATGTCTATTGTGAAAAACCCCTCGCCGCCAACGTTTCCGAAGCGCGCCGGATCGCCGCGGCGCTGCCGTCCTACCGCGGCGCCCACCAGATGACCTTCAACTACCGCTTCCTGCCCGCGACGCTTCGGGCCAAACAACTTGTGGACGAGGGTTTCCTTGGACGGCCCTTTTGCTTTCGCGCCGCCTATCTCCATTCGGGCAGCGCCGATCCAAACGCCCCACTGAAATGGAAACTATCGGGAGCAATGGGCGGCGGCGTGATCCAGGATTTAGGTTCCCACGTCCTGGATCTGCTCCGGCATTTCCTCGGCGAGCCGTCGGAAATCTGCTGCTCGACCCTGATTGCATTTCCTCAAAGGCCTGCCGTCGCCAGGGTCCCCGATACTCCTGCTCCCGACCTTGTCAAAGTGGACGCCGAGGATCACGCCGTCATGCTCGTTCGCACTGTCTCTGGCGCGCTGGGCACGATCGAGGCCAGCAAAATCGCCTCCGGCATCGAGGACGAACTGCGCGTTGAAATTCATGGCACGCGCGGAGCCCTCCGCTTCAACCTTATGGACCCCAACTGGCTGGAAGTGTTCGATGCCGCCACATCCGATCAGCCCTTCGGCGGCGAACGCGGCTGGAAACGCATCGCGACCGTCCATCGCTATCCGTCCCCGGGCGGATGGCCGGGTGCAAAATTTCCGGTCGGCTGGATGCGCTCTCATGTGGCCTGCTTGCACAATTTCCTGTCGGCCATCGCCGCCGGCACAAAAGCCCAGCCGGGCCTCGAAGTGGGCGTGCGGGTTCAGGAACTCATCGCAGCCGCGCTCGAATCCGATCACATGCGATGCTGGGTGAAGGTGTGATAGGGTGCGGGTTTCTGGGAGAAAACTGGCTTTGTGGACAGCAGCGATAGTATGGACCGACAGCTTGCGCGCCCATACCGTCCGCAAGGTCCATCTCGTCCGTGCTGGGGTTAAAACTTAAATCAGATGGTGGAGGGGGGAGGATTCGAACCTCCGTAGAGCTCTCGCTCGCGGGGTTTACAGCCCCGTGCCATTAGCCACTCGACCACCCCTCCACAGGAGGTAAAAAATGCGGGAAAAAGGCAAAACGTGCTTGTATTCAGCCGTTTGACAAACAATCAAAAGCACACTTGCACTTCAGATTGGCTGGATGTCAATATGAAAGTGAATGAAATGCTTCTGGCACAGGATATGCTAGAATTGGGCCGAAGGCTCGGAAAAAAGAAACAATAAATCATAAAGAAGAGGATACGTTCAACCGTGAAGGCTGATCGAGCGCAAAGGCATCGAACCCGCTTGCGCCGGTGTCCTATAACAGACCCTTTAGGGGAGGCATACAATGAACCCAAACCGAACCCTTCGTTGTGCAGTCGTGGCTGTTGCAATGGCTACGGCCGCACTCTCTACATTGGGAGCAAAAAGCCCAACCCGCCCCACCACGGAAACCGCAACAACAGCCCGCGGGATGGGCAAGATTAAAGCGCCTGCAGCGACTCCAGCGCCCGCCTACGAAAGCAAGATGCTGCGCGTGCGTCTGCTTCTGGCCGAGTTGCGCGCCGAGGTGGAAAAATACCAATTCGAGGGTTTGTTCCTTGCCCCGGACAACAAACCGGTCGAGGGCCTGGTTGCCTTTTCCGCCGACAAGTTTAACGAAAAAGTGGATGAAATCGCCAGGATCGCCAAAGAATGCCGCGAGCAGATGGACCAACGCCAAAAGGCTGCCCGCGCCTACTACCAAAAAATCGGCGCACCGCAGGCCGCCGCTTTCTCCGCCTGCCAAGAAGGCATGGAAGAAACCGCCAAACTCATTGAGCAGTTGCGCCACAGCGCCGCCATCGCGGCCTCCTATAGCAAAAACAAAGATGCCAAATACGTGCTGGAACTCAGCCGGCTCGACCGCACCATCGCCGTCATCTCCGCCATGATGGAGAGCTGTCAGCGGAACATGGATCGCGCCGAAGTCCTGTGCGGGATGTTTGAGTCCAAGCCCGCGCCAAAACCAAAACCAGCCGCTTTGACGTATTAGAACTTTTCGATCCTAAGATCCATCTGCCTTGCACAGGTTTTTTGGTTGTGGCAAAAAGCCGCGTTAGTCCTTTGTGCAAAGATCTAACCAAAATGCGTGGATGTTTATGGAACATCCCATGCTTGCTTAGGGCTGCAGGCCGCGTTCGGTGTGTCGGATCTGATTGGGCAAAAGCGGCAGCCATGCTGCCGTAATCCATAGCGAAAGCCTTCCACTTTGCAGCATCAGAAGTTAGCGAAGCAAACGTTTTGGACTGCGGCAGCCATGCTGCCGCTTTCCACTCCTGGTCCATCGCAAGACAAATGCTTGCTCCTGCTTTTGCGGCCACCCAAGAATCTTTCCTCTTGAGATCTAGCCCTGCTGCGAAGATTTTTGTTGAGCCAGTATGCGGTTGTGCAAGAGCATAGCGGCAGCATGGCTGCGCGCACTCCCAATAAGGGGAAAGGAAAACGGCGAAGGATGAAAGTGAACATCGCATGCGCGGCGGTCAATTTCACGCGCGCCGCAGTCGTCATCGCACTAAGCTTGGCACAAATCACATCTGCCGGCCGGGCCGCGGACTACCGCGTGGCCGATGCGACTCAATTCAAAGAGGCGGTCAAGAAAGTCACCCCGGGCGACAGCATCATTCTGGCCAATGGCCTGTGGCGCGACGCCGATCTTGTGTTTCGCGCCAGCGGCACCACGTCGCAGCCGATCACGTTGCGCGCCGAAACACCGGGAAAAGTCATCCTCTGCGGGCAGTCACGCCTGCATATCGGCGGCAGCCACCTTGTCGTCGAAGGTCTTGTGTTCCGCGACGGCGGCAACCGCACCGATGCCATCGAGTTCCGCACGCGCTCCGACTATCCCGCCCGTCATTGCCGCGTCACGCAATGCGCCATTCTGGACTACAACCCATCGGATGGCGTGCAGGAAAACAAGTGGGTCCAGCTCTATGGCGAACACAATCGCGTGGACCATTGCTGGTTTTCGGGCAAGACCACTCGCGGAACGCTCCTGGCGGTCTGGCTTTCCGACCAGCCCAACTATCACCGGATTGATCACAACTACTTCGGCCGCCGGCCCGAGTTTCCAAAGAACGGCGCGGAAATCATTCGCATTGGCGACAGCGATTCCTCGATGCAAAACTCGCGTACAACGGTCGAATACAATTTGTTCGAGGAGTGCAACGGCGAAATCGAAACCATCTCGAACAAGTCCTGTGAAAACGTCTACCGCCACAACACGTTTGTGCGCTGTCAAGGCACACTGACGCTGCGGCATGGAAACCGCTGCGTGGTCGAGGGCAACTATTTCTTTGGCCATAATGTGAAGGAAACCGGCGGCGTGCGCGTCATTGGCGAAGAGCATCGCGTGGCGCACAATTACTTTGCCGACTTGCGCGGCGACGGAACCCGCTCGGCCCTTTCCATCATGAACGGATTGCGCAATTCGCCGCTGAACGGCTATTTTCAGGTCAAGCGCGCCGTCATCGAATCGAACACGTTCGTCAACTGCCGCAATCCGATCGAGATCGGCTCCACCGACAGCAGCCGCAACAGTCTGCCGCCCGAAGATTGCATCCTGCGCAACAATCTGATTATCGGTGTCAAAGGAACCGCGATTCTTCTGAAGTCCGCGCCGATCCGCACGACCTGGGAGGGCAACGTCGTTCAGGGGCTGGAGCCCGGCGTTGCCGGCGAAGCGGGAATCCGCGCGGAAGAGGCGCTTGCGCAAACCGGCCCCGACGGCCTGTGGCGCGCCCGCGAGAGCGCTGCCTCCGTCGGCGCGGCGCTCCGCGAAAAACCGCTTGCAGTTTCGGATGTCGGGCCGTCCTGGATGAAACAGCCGTGAAAGTGCAAGCAGTTACGAAACATATCCATCAACGAGGAGAGGTCATGCGCAGGAAAAACTCTGTTTCGCGCCGAGCATTCCTCACACGCGGCGCCGCCGTTCTGGCTGCGCCCGCCATCATTCCGGCCTCCGTGCTCGGCCGTGCCGCGGCCAAAGCCGCTCCCAGCAATCGTATCACCATCGGCTTCATTGGAACCGGCGATCACGGCATCAACCGTAATCTCAAACGGTTTCTGGCCGAACCCGACGCCATGGCTGTGGCCGTCTGCGATGTGGACGCCGAGCGGCGCGAAAAAGCCCGCGAAATGGTCGAGCAGCACTACGCCAAAGAACTGGCCAAGGGCAGCTGGAAAGGTTGCGCCTCTTACAACGACTTCCGTGAAATCATCGAGCGCAAGGACATTGACGCCGTGATGATTTCGACGCCGGACCACTGGCATGTCATTCCGGCGGTAATGGCAGTGCGCGCCGGCAAGGACGTCGAGTGCGAAAAACCGCTGTCTCTGACAGTTTACGAAGGGCGCGTGCTGGCCGATGCCGTCGCCAAATACAACCGCATCTTCCAGACCTCTTCCGAGAACCGCTCCTATGAATGCTACTATCGAGCGGCCGAACTCGTGCGCAACGGACGCATCGGCAAACTGCGCCATATTCAGGTGACGCTCCCGCGCGGCCACTCCATCCGTCCGGCCAGCATGGAAGTGTGCGATCCGCCGAAGGGATTCGACTATGATCTGTGGCTGGGCCAGGCGCCCGAAGCCCCCTACTGTCCTGCACGATGCCATTGGAACTTCCGCTGGATTCTCGACTACTCCGGCGGACAGCTGACCGACTGGGGCGCCCATCTCATTGACATCGCTCAATGGGGCAATGACACCGAATTGACCGGCCCCATCGAGGTCGAGGGAACCGCCGTGTTTCCCAAGGAAGGCCTTTACAACACCGCCACCGATTTCGACATCCATTACAAGTACGCCAACGGCGTGACCCTGAATGTCGCGTCCAGCAAACCGGGCATCCGCTTCGAGGGCACCGACGGCTGGGTGGGCAATTCCGGCTGGAATCAGCCGCTGGAGGCCGAACCGAAAAGCATTCTCGACTCCAAAATCGAGCCCCACGAAATCCATCTTTACAAAGAGCCTCTGGGCGAACAGCGCAACTTTCTCGACTGCGTCAAATCGCGCAAACCGTGCTACGCTCCTGCCGAAGTCGGCCATCGCACCATCACCATCGCCCACATCGGCCATATCGCCATTACGCTGAAACGCAAACTGCGCTGGGACCCGGAAAAGGAACAATTCATCGGCGACAACGAAGCCAACGCCATGCTCAAGCGGCCAATGCGCGAACCCTGGACGCTATGACCAAACAACCAAGAGGAGAGACTGCCATGGAGCCAACGCGACGCACCTTTCCAGTAATGGCGATTGCACTGATTTCCGCCGCGTGGGCCGCCGCGTCTGCTCAGATGCCGCCGGCCCCGAAAGAGAAAACCCCCAACCCGTTCTTCGCCATGGACACCGCGACCAACCGTCAGCTGCCCCCCGATGCGCAAGCCGCGCTGGTCAAAGAACTGGGCTACGACGGAATCGGGTGCGACATCCGGCAATTGCCGGACATGATCCACGCCGCGGACAAGGCGGGCATCCGCCTGTTCTCCGTTTACGTCGGCGCCAATGTGGATCCGGCCAAACCCGCCTATGACCCAAACTTGAAAGATGCTGTGCAATGGCTCAAGGGGCGCGAAACGATCCTCTGGCTGTTCGTCACAGGCGCAAAACCGGGAGCGCTCGAACACGACGGACGGGCGGCAGCCGTTGTCCGCGAGGTCGCCGATTTGGCCGCCGCCGCCGGCCTTCGCGTCGCCCTCTATCCACATTTCGGCTTCTACGTCCAAAGCGTCGAGGACGCTCTGCGCGTGCGGGAAAAAGCAGACCGGAAGAACGTCGGCGTCACTTTCAACCTCTGCCACTTCCTGCGCGCCGACCGCGAGGAGAACCTCGAGGCCGTCCTCCGCAAAGCCGCTCCCCATCTCTATCTGGTCAGCATCAACGGCGCCGACCGCGGCGGAAAGGACTGGACCACGCTGATCCAAACGCTGGATCGCGGAACCTTCGACAATGTGCGGCTCCTGAAACTCCTGCACAGCCTCGGCTATACCGGCCCGATTGGCTTTCAGGGCTACGGGATCAAAGGCGAGCCGCGCGAGATCCTAAGCCGCACGATGGACGGCTGGCGAAAGATTCTTGCCGCGGCGGGTCCGCCGACGCCCTGATGCGCGCCGGCAAACAAAGCCGGCGGCCTTCACCTCTGGATCAGCACCGCACGGACGGGCGAGCCGTCGCTTCCCTCGATCCGCAGCGGCAAGGCGATCAATTCATAGTCGCCCGGCTCGACCTCGCGCAAATTGATCCCCTCCAGCGCCGCGATGCCGCGGCCCAGAATCGCCTCGTGCACCGCCGCCGCCGCATCCCCAAACGGGGCAATCGAGTAGTAGTCCACCCCCACCAGCTTCAGCGTCTCGACCGTCGCCAGATGCCGCGCCGCGTCAGGCGTCAGACCCGCGTAGTGCTCTACAAACTCCGCACGCTCATACAGCGCCGAATTTCCCGTCTTGAACAATAGCCGCTCGACGCCCGCGAGTTCGAGGCGCTCGACGTCGGCCAGATCAATCGCCTGCGGATTCGCGATCCCGACCACGCGGCACGGCCCGACAAACGGCGACAGGTCCAGCTGTTCGACCGTCGCTCCGCCGGCGATGAAGTGTCGCGGCGCATCCATGTGCGTGCCGGCGTGGACGCTGGCCATGATGGCCGACAGATTATACTTGCTCCCGCCGGCCATCGAAACGGTCAGCTGGCGCCGGAACGGCACGTCGCCCGGCCAGACGACCATGCCTTCGCGAAGAGGAATGGAAATGTCCAAAATTCGCATCCTAAACTCTCCCGCATCAGGTATACCCTGCCTATGAGCATCATGGATAAACAGCCCAATGTCTGTAAGCAACTTTTTTCCGAGTCGCGGACTGCAGGCGTTGCATTGTCGCTTGATTGCCGGTTCGCGCGGGCGTAAGGCTTGCAGCGTTACATGCAACTTTGCGTCAAGGAGCG
>JADFCW010000237.1 GCA_017161705.1 Candidatus Sumerlaeota bacterium
TCATGATTGAACGGTATTCGCGGCCGGAAATGGCCAAAATCTGGAGCGACGAAACGAAGTATCAAACATGGCTCGAGGTCGAAATCCTTGCCTGCGAGGCGTGGGCGGAGTTGGGGAAAATTCCCCGCGAGGCCGTAGCCGAAATCCGGCAAAAAGCCCGCCTCGACCTCCCCCGCATTCTCGAAATCGAGGCGCAAATCCATCACGACGTCGTGGCCTTCACCACGCAACTGGCCGAAGTCATTGGACCGGCCTCCAAATATGTCCACATGGGCCTGACGTCCAACGATGTGGTGGACACGGCGCAAAACGTTCGCATGGTCAAGGCCGCCGACCTTTTGATCCAGGATGTGGACCGCGTGCTGGCCATTTTGCGGCGGATGGCGCTGGAGTATAAGAATACCGTGATGATCGGCCGCACCCACGGCGTCCATGCCGAACCGATCACGTTCGGCCTGAAGTGCCTCGTATGGTATGAAGAATTCCGCCGCCACCGCGAGCGACTGCGCCGCGCGCGCGACGTGATCCGCGTCGGCAAACTGTCGGGCGCCGTCGGCACGTTCTCCCAGTCCAAGCCTTTCATCGAGGAATACGTCTGCAAGAAGCTGGGCCTCAAGCCCGCCCCGGTGGCCACGCAGGTCGTTCAGCGCGACCGCCATGCCGAATATATGACCACACTGGCCATTGTCGGCGCGGGGATCGAGCGCATTGCCACCGAAATTCGCCACTTGCAGCGAACCGAGGTGCGCGAGGCCTCCGAGCCGTTCGGCAAAACCCAGAAAGGTTCCTCGGCCATGCCGCACAAACGCAATCCGGAAATCTGCGAACGGCTGGCCGGACAGGCGCGAATCCTGCGCGCCAACGCCCTGGCGGCCATTGAAAACGTCACGCTCTGGCATGAACGCGACATCAGCCACTCGTCGGTCGAGCGCGTGATCATTCCTGACAGCACCATCCTGCTCGATTACATGTTCGACAAGCTGGCGTGGGTGCTCGACGGCTTGAAAGTCAACCCGGAACGCATGCGCGAAAACCTCGAAAGCACCCGCGGGCTGATGTTCTCCCAGTCGGTGATGATCGCGCTGGTGCAGAAAGGTCTGACGCGCGAGGAAGCCTACGCTATCGTTCAGCGCTGCGCCATGCAGACCTGGGACGGAAAGAAGACGTTCAAGCAGAACCTGCTGGCCGACCGCGAGGGCCGCAAGCACCTGACCGCCAAGGAGCTCGACGAAATTATGCAGGTGCAAAAGTATCTGGCCGAAATCGAAACGTTTTACGAGCGTTGCGGCGTGAAGTGAACACGGGTCATTTTTAACTCTAAAAACCCCGGTTGGATCTGACGGGTTGGATGCGGGAACACGGGAAATCGAGGCTCTCCGCAATTCGACAAGGCCTTGACCGATTCACCCCTTTGGTGACTGCAAAGGCGGACAAGCCGTCCCTGGAAGTCGCTGGATTTTTATGATCCCGCTTCTCACGCCCGACATCTAACTTCTTTTTTTAATTCTTTCGTTTAAAGATCTAGCCCAAATGCAAGCATCTTCCATAGAACATTCCCTGCTTGGCTGGGGCTGCGGGGCGTGTTCGGCGCGTCGAAACTTGTCGGGCAAAAGCGGCAGCATGGCTGCCGCACTCCAAAGTTGGAACAACCGCGCACTTCTTATTCCGTCTTTGCCATCGGGATGATGCGGCTGTCCGCTTTGGGGTAGAGGGCGTCTATCTCGCGCTGCAGCACGATCGTGCGGCCCAGCGCCGTGACGATGCGGCAATAGGCGCGGATGTCCTCGAGTTCGAGCCGTAGCCCCTTCCGGTCCTTCAGCCATTTCTCGCAAACCTGGTAGCCGCCGATCTGGTAGGTCCAGACCGCCTCCGGCACGGGTGCGAAGTATTGGCCGGCGTTGATCCAGACGCGCTTGGCCTTGGCGTCGTAGCGCAGACCGGTCTTGCGGTCCTTTTCGACGCGGTTGTCACCCTTGCCCTCGAACCG
>JADFCW010000238.1 GCA_017161705.1 Candidatus Sumerlaeota bacterium
TATCGCAAACCGGGCGAGGACGGACTGATCGCCATCGAGCCGAAGATTCGGTAGCAAGGATGCCTGGAACATCAACGACACCCAGGACACCTTCCCGCACTCTTGCTGCGGGTCGAGTCCTTGCTGGCCCTAAAATCCTTAGCAAAAGCATTCCGCTTTGCCGTATCAGGGCAAAAGTTTTAGAGCGCGGCAGCCATGCTGTCGCTTTGCTGTAACGGTTCCTCGCAAGAACCTATTGCCCTGACTTTTACGGCCGCCCTGGAATTCTTCAATTTTGAGATCTAGCCCTCTAGCCAAGATCTTTTTGGTTGTAGCCACAAGCCGCGTTGGACTTTTGACCCTCGACTTTGGCCCGCCGGCTTTCGACCCGGCGTATCTGATTAGGGGGGGCTTGCGTTCAAAGCGCGACGCCTTGTCTTCCGGAAATACTCGAACGCCGTGTTGCAGGATGCAAGCCGCAAAGATTCCCGGCTCCGGCCGATCCGGCGACGGCAGCGTCCCGGAGATCCCAAACCTACTTCGCCTTCTCCAGCAACAGGTAATCCACTCCAAACATATAGCGATCAATCGCTTTTGGGTTCTTGCCGGTAACTGTGACCTTCAACTCGTTCGCGCCGGCCTTCAAATCGAATGTGCCTAACTCGATGCGGCCTGTAGCCCGAACATTGGCGGCAAAAAAATCCATCGGTTCCCCCGCCGGCTGGTCGTTGATCGAAATTTGATGGATGCCGTAATCCACGGCACGCGTGAAATTGCCGAACACCTTATATCGCCCCGCCTCGCCGACCGGAAACTCCAACACTAGCACGTCGCCCGGCTTGCCTTGGCGCCACCACATCTGCTTGCCGTCGCTCCAGAGGTCCTCGAAGCCCGCTTGCACGTCGCAAATGCCGGTTTTCCTCACGACCTTCATCGCCTCGCCTTCGATGGCGCCGGCCACCTTCTGGGCTTTGGGCTGTCGAGGCAATTCAACCGGCGCAAGCATCGTGCGCGTCAGCGGTTTGAAGAAATCGCTGCCGCCCGGCCGAGCATACCAATAGCTCGTCGCGTTGTAGGAAACCTTCGTATCCGGATGCGAATGCCACGCCTCGATGTCGAACTTGAACTGGCTGGTGAATGGAATCTTGTCAATCACGTGGAAACGGTTGACCGAGGTCAGGCCATAGTTGCCCGGCCCGTCGCAACGGGGCTGGTTGTGATAGCAGTGCACAAACAAGTCGGGGCAGCACCAGGCATAGCCGAAGTAGTCCTCGCTGCCGGTGCCGAAGTGGCTGGGGAATTTCTCGCCGTCCACATAGATTTTCTCGTCCCCCTCGCCCCACCAATTGCGCACCGGATTGGCCACACTCAACATGCACCCGACAAATACCCCCTTGCCCATGCATTGCAGAAGCGTCCAGTCATGGAACGGACGCGTGGGCATGTGGTTTTCGGCGCGCCACTTCGCGTGGAAGTGCATCGAGCGTTCGGTCCAGCGATACGGAACCGTGGTCACGCGGCCCTCGACATCCACATGGTCCCTGCCGCAATTGATCAGCGTGATTTTGCACGACCGGGCAAACGGCATGAACCACTTCGAGCGCATCTCGCCGGACGGGTGAACGCACAGCGGAAGCGACTCGTAAGGGTTGATGTCGGGGCTGGAACCGAAAAAGTCGCCCAGCGGGCAGCGCACTTGCGGCACGCTCGCGCCGTCGAAGGCGATCTCCAGAACCGTGTATCGCAGCGCATAACGCAAGTTGGAGCCGCTGGCGGCCGCCTGCAATTCAAACACCGCGGCGGGACCCTTCAACTCCGCGACCACTTTCGATGCGCCCGGCGCGAGATCGAAGGCGCGAAAGACCTTTGCCGTGGCGCGCGAGGGCGCGAGGTGGCTTGCATAGGGGGCCGACAAACGTCGCCCCAGGTCGGCCAGCCGCCCCTTCATCTTCTTGATCTGGGCCATCGTGAACGTTTCCACGTCAGTCCCCTGCGGATACGTGCGGTAGTTGATGTGATAATAAATATTGCCGTCGGTCGTGGTCACTTTGCATCGCTTGGCATAGGGGAAGGGGAAGTACAAATTCCAGCCGCGCGAGTGGACGCCGGCGAACGGCGCAAGGAACGGCTCGTGCTTGCCGTCCATCGCATCCTGCATATTCATTTCCAGAGCAGGCGTTTCGTTGTCATCGGTATAGATGCGCAGCACACCGCCGGCATTGGCCGACCAGATCCTCACGATGCAGCCCGGCCCCTCGGCATCCATCATGACAAACTCCTTTTCGCCCTGCCGCATTTCGGTACGGACATATTTGCCGCGGTCGCCATTGGCAAACCACGTTCTGGGATCGTCGGGCGTGGTCGAAGCGCGATCATAGCTGGAAAACTGCTTGCACGTGAACGGAGGGTCGGGAAATTCTGCCAGCGCCGCCAGATTATCCATCTCCGCAAGCACCGACTGAACAGTGATGCGCTTGGCGGGCGGCGTTGCTCCGGACCAAACCCAAATTCCCAGAGCCAGTGTTATCATGCCTGTCAGCCTCATCGTTCAACCTCCCAGTTTGATAATAATACATCTCGACCGATTGGTAAATCGGTGCAGGTGTGTCAAACAAAGTTTTCGAAAAGACCTTTCCGAAACACTTCGCTAACCGGCAAGTGTCCGAGAACTCCTTGGGTTTCTTTTGACTCGGATTCACAGACGTTTCAGCGATTCCAAAAACAGCGCATGCAGCCTGCGGGTCAGCGGTCCCGGCCGTCCTTCGCCGAGGAGAGTCTCGTTCACGCGCACAATCCCCAGCACTTCCGTTGTGGTGCCGGTTAAAAAAGCCTCATCGGCTGTCAGTATCTCCCCTACCCCAACCCCCCGCTCCTCGACGGCGATTCCATTCTCGCGTGCAAGCCCTATGATGTATGCACGCACCGTGCCGGAGAGGATTTTGGGGCCCTCGGCCGGAGTGATCAGGCGGTTCCCTACAGCCAGGAAAAGGTTTGCGCTGCTGGCCTCATGAAGGGTTTTTTGTTGCGCGTCGTAAAACACCGCGTCGTCAAAACCGCCGTCCAGCGCCTTCTGATGCGCAAGGATGTTGGGCAGCAGCATAATGGTCTTGATATTGCAGTGCCCCCAGCGGTCGTCCGGAACCAGCAGGACCGAGATACCGCGCTCGCGCACGTCCGGGGCAATCTGCGGCTTGGGACGGAACGTCATGAACAGCGTGGGCGAGGCCGGGCTCGGGAATTTTTTCTCGCGCAAGGCTTCGCCCCGGCTGATTTGCAGATAAACCAGCGTTTCCGCATATCCGCAGCGGCGAATTCCCTCGGAAACCCGTTCGGCGATCCATTGGCGATCGAGCGCATAAGGGATTCGGACAGCCTCGAGGCTGCGCTCGAGGCGCGCCATGTGGTCGTCGAAAAGAAAAACCTTGCCATCGAACGTCGCGAACACTTCATAGACCGCGTCGGCAAAGTAGCAAGCACGATCGCTCAGCGGCAAACGGGCCTCCTCCAGCGGAACGTATTTCCCCTCCACGTAAGCAATATCCGGCATCTCGACAATTTCCTTTTCTCTCAAATCGTGCTGAAGCGTTGATAAGGCGGCGCGTATTCAATCCCCATAAGGATCAACCCTTCGGGCGGAGCCGTCCGACCGGCCTCGCTCCTTCCACCCTCGCCGCGCAGCAGGCGCCTCACATCGTCGAGTGCGATCTTGCCCCGCGCCGCATCGAGCGCCGTCCCTACCATCACCCGCACCATGTGATGCGGAAACGACCGGCAGACAAAATCAAAGATCACACGGTCGCCTTCGATCCTTACGCGGCTGCTCTCCATGGTCAAGCGGGTTCGCCGCGCGCGACAGGCGGAGGCTCGGAATGCGGCAAACTCATGCGTTCCCTCGAAACACTGCACAGCCTCTTGCAGTCGCACCTCATCGAGCCGATGCGGAACATGCGCCCAGGTGCGGCTCTCGAAGGCCGGCCGGACCGACCGCCGCACCAGACGATAGCGATAGTGGCGGCGAACAGCATGGCGGCGGACGTTAAACTCCGGCGGTGCTTCCTCCATCCGCACAATCACAATATCGTCGGGCAATAGTCGGTTGACGGGATGGAGAATGCCCGGCAGCGGCAACGAAGTGTCCACGCGGCAGGAAGCAGCCTGCCCGAGCGCATGGACACCGGCATCGGTCCGGCCCGCCGAGCGCAAAGAGACCGGCTGACCGAGTATCTCGCGCAAGGCCCGCTCGACTTCGCCCTGGACCGTCCGCGCATGCGCCTGCCGCTGCCAGCCTTGATACGATGTCCCATCGTATTCGAGACAAAGAAACAAATGGCGTGTCATGGACAGCATCGGGCCGGCTTCGGCCAGCCGAAACATGCGGCTTTCGTTTCTGCAACAGATCGGTTTCTCGCGCCGGTTTGCTTTGCCGTGTGCCGCTTACGTTTCAGCCATAGCCGGCTCTTGCGCCGATTCGACCATCTTGTCATACTGGTGGCGATACAGGTATCTTTCCAACGCGGCCACCACCTGGGGGTCGAACTGCGTACCGGCCTTTTCCCGGCAGCGCTCGAGCGCCTGGGCAAACGACACCGGATGGTTATAAGTGCGCTGAGTTGTCATGGCATCGAAACTGTCGGCTACAGCCAGCACCCGGGCCTCGATCAGTATCTGGTCGCCCCGCAAACCATCGGGGTATCCCTTGCCGTCATAGCGCTCGTGATGTTGGCGGACAACAGGGACAATATCGCCGAGATAGTCCACAGGTTTGAGAATCTTTTCTCCCGTCAGAACGTGGGTCTGAAACAGAATGACCTCCGAGTCGGTCAGCGAACCGGGTTTGTGAATGAGCTGTTCATGGACGCCGATCTTGCCGATGTCATGCAATTCAGCGGCACGATGAAGCCGATCGAGGCTGTCGGGCGGCAGACGCATTTCCTGGCCAATGCCCACGGCGTATTCCGTGACCCGCTTGTGATGGCCGTAGGTGTAGGGGTCTTTGGCCTCGATGGCCGTGATCAACGATAAAATAATTTGGTGATAAGCGCGTTGCAGGTTTTCATACAGGCGGGCGTTTTGAATCGCATTGGCCGACTGGGCCGCGATACTGGTCAGCAGCTCGAGGTCTTCTTCCCCGAAGCAGTTGATCCGCGTGCGATTGTCCACATAGATGGCCCCGATGGCCTCGGACTTGCTGATCAGAGGCGCGCACATGACCGAGCGAATGTTGAGCGAAGCGACGCTTTGGCCGCTTTGAAAGCGTGTGTCGTGCAAGGCATCGCGCGCCAAAATGCCGACCTGCTTCTGCAATGCATGCTCGAAAATGGCATTGCTGAGCGGGAATGCATCCATTTTTTCAGCATTTCGCGATCGGACAGTCACCGGATGATACGTCCCGTCATCCGACCGCAGCACGATGCAAAACCGCTCCACGTCCGGAAAGATGCGAAAGAGCGTCTCGCTGAGATGATTGTAAATCTCGTCCACACTCATAAGGCGGCTGAGGGTTTGCCCCAGCTCATAAATGATATGCAGATGCGTGAGCAGTTTCGTGCGGATCAGCGTGGCCGTGCCATCGCGCCGTTCAGGCACGGCAGGGGCGCGGGCCGCCAGCAGAACTTGGCTGGCTGCCTTCTCGACCCCCTCTAGCTGACTGGCCATGCTCTCGACCGGAATGGTCAGCGTGATACTGGGGTCCTTGTCGTCTTCCCAGCGCACCTCGTCGAGATGCGTCGTCGGGGCAACCCGAAACTCGGTGGAACCGATGATGATTGTGTCGTTGGCTGACAGCGTATGGTGGCTGACTTTCAGTCCGTTGACAAACGTCCCGTTGGTCGAGTTGCGGTCCACAAGGATATGCTGGCTGTCCACGCGCCGGATTTCGCAATGAATGCGCGAGGCCTTTGGATCCTCCAGCACAATGGTGCACAGCGGATCGCGTCCGATGCTGATCACCGCTTCCTCGACGTCCCACTCCTGGGACTTCTGGGCACCGCGAACACAAACTAACTTCATGGTCGTTCGATTTCTCTTGACGACAAAGTATGGGTAGCGGCGGAATCCTTTCCGTCAAACGCCGCTTCGGAGCGGGATTAACTCAGCTGGTAGAGTATCAGCTTCCCAAGCTGAGAGTCGCGGGTTCGAATCCCGTATCCCGCTCCATTTCTTTTTTGGCTGTCCGACTTCATTTCGCCTTTTTCTTACCATTTGCAAAATATCTTATAACGCATCTCTCCCCAAGTGGCAAGAAAAAATGACCCAATTCGCACGCACCGCATCCGGGCGCTTCCTACTACGGTTGTCCATTTTGCGTGGCCAACCAATGGCGAAACTCAAGCAGGTCCCGCACTTTCACGCAATCACCCGCCGAGGCCCGTCCTTCGCGGTCTATCAGCACGGCTCTCATTCCAGCCTGGCGCGCGCCCACAATGTCCGCCTCGTAGTGATCGCCCACAAAGACCACCTCGTGGGGCCGCAACCCAACGGCCTGCAATCCCATTGCAAAAATCTCTGCAGCGGGTTTCTCCCATCCCGCCAGGGCGGAGACTAAAACAAATTCCACCCGCTCGGTGATCCCGGCCGCTTCCAAACATCGGGCCACGCCCGGGGTGCCGTTAGAGATCACCCCCAGCCGGAAACCCTCTTCGCGCAGTTCCTCGATGACCGGCAGCGTGTCCGGATACGTGCGGATATATTCCCCCGAATCGAAGCGGCGTTCCATTTCCGCCGAGAGCCGGTCGGCGTCGCCGTCAATCCCGACGGCCTCGAAGATAGCCCGGTTCAACGCCCTCCAGCGCCGGTTCAATTCCTCGGCGGAACACCGAAAATCCCCCCGCTCCCGCCAGCGCGTTTCCATGGCGCGCTCGATCGAATCGAGCACCGCCGCCACGCGGGCTTCGTCCACAGGATAGCCAAAATCGCGCGCCACATCGGCAAAGGCCCCCGGATACGTCGGGTGAAGATAAACCAGCGTTCGAAAAGCGTCGAAAAAGATCCCGCGAATATCTCTCATGTTTTCTCCATTCAGCACTCAACGGTTCTGCTGCATATTTGAATACTTGCCGCACCGGTCGCCCAGGAATGCACACGCGCGCCCCTCGCTCCGCACCTCGATGACCTCGCAACTGTTCGGGCAACCATCGCATTCGATTGTTCGGGATGCCACCGATTGATCGCACAATTCGAATCCGCGAAATTTGTCGTCGCTCTCTTCCTCTCCCCTCACCTCTTTCGCGCGGCCCCCCAGCCCGCTCGCCCCGCCCAGTGCGCCGTTGCCATCCCGCGCAATCACCGCCATGCCGATGGCGCCCATCACCCCAAAGTGGGGCGGCACAACGACCGGCAGACCCAGTTCGTCCTCGAGCGCCTTGCGGATGCCGACATTGGCGGCCACACCGCCCTGGAACACGACGACGGGCAGGATTTCTTTTCCTTTGGCGACGTTGTTGAGATAATTCCGCACCATGGCGCGGCACAGACCGGCCACCAGATCTGCGGGCTCGTGGCCGCTCTGTTGTTTTTGAATCATATCCGTTTCCGCGAACACGGAGCAACGGCCGGCAATCCGCGCGGGACGTCGGGCACGCAGAGCCAGTTCGCCAAATTGCTCGATGGGCACATTCAGCCGTGCGGCCTGCTGATCGAGAAACGAACCCGTCCCCGCGGCGCACACCGTATTCATCGCAAAATCCACGGCCACACCCTTTCGCAGGAGAATGATCTTCGAGTCCTGTCCTCCGATCTCCAGGATGGTTTGCACGCCGTCCACAAATGCCCCGGCCGCCACGGCATGCGCGGTGATCTCATTTTTTACCACCGCCGCACCCACGACTCGCGCAATCAAATGCCGCCCGCTGCCGGTCACACCGGCCCGAACCACCTCGACGGCTTGCGCCACTGCATCGCGCGTGCGGCGCAAGGCCTCTTTTACGGCGTCGAGCGGACAGCCGCGCGTTCGCACATACTCCGCATGAATCAGCTGGTTCCCCCCATCCAACACCGCCACCTTGGCGGTTACCGATCCCAGGTCAATCCCCACCCACACGCGTTGGCGTCTCGCGGCCGCAGGAACCGCGCACTCGGCAGGATCTTTTTCCTTTTCTTGAATTTGGGATGCGGACAACATGGAACAACGTAAACGATGTTTACAAGTCGGCCGGCTGGCCTTTTTGCGTGCGACGGCCGAACTCATCTGGATTCAACCGATACCTGCTGTCGCTTGTCAACCGGCTTTCCTAGGTCTCAAAAGGAGGAACACCTTCCACTGCATCTCAAAGGGAGAGACGCCTTTTATGGTGTCTCGAAGGGAGAGACGCCCCGTCCCCGGCGTCCGAAGCGGGTGTATCTTACGGTGAAACCCGTCATGGGTATTTTGCGTCATTGCAAGATCGCGCAAATAACATATTCCAATTCCTTGGGGCAATTCCTTTGCACCTAGCTTTACACCAAATTCCCCGCCCGCGTGGCCTGTGGCCACAACGAAAAAGAAAAAACCTTCGCTAGATAATTGGTTCCCAACAGGACTCCAAAGTGGCAGCATGGCTGCCGCACTCCAAAAATTTTACTTCGCATACTGCTGACACTGCAAAGTGTAGTGCTTTTGCTTTGGACTGCGGCAGCATGGCTGCCGCTTTTACCCGACAAGTTTCGACGCACCCAACGTGGCCTTCCCCTTGGCTACACCAAACCATAGCACGCTCTATAAAGAGGCAAAGAGGCACGCATCTTGGCTAAATCTACAAACGAAAGACTCTAAACGGAGGAATGCTATGCCAAACTAAAGTTCGAACTGCCTGAGGATATCCGAATGGAAAGACCGCTCCCTGCGAGTTTCGCCAAACAGAACTTACGGCCTGTCGGTTTCGGCCGGAGTGGACGAATCGCGAGGCAACGTAATGACAAATCGCGTGCCCACACCTTCGGTCGAATACACTCGAATGGTACCGCCCACCGCTGTGACCCACTTTTTGACCATGGCCAGCCCCAAACCGGTTCCCTCCGTGCCTTTGGTAGTAAATCGCG
>JADFCW010000239.1 GCA_017161705.1 Candidatus Sumerlaeota bacterium
GCTTTTGCTCGACAAGTTTCAACGCACCTGACGCGGCGTATAGCCGCAACCAAACATGGAATGCTCCATATAGATGCATGTATTTTGAGTTGACTTGAAGCGCTTTCAGTTTTGCACCGTGAATTCCAAAAGGAGGCCATTCGCATGAACGCCTACTCGCGTCGCGCTTTTCTGACCCAGATCGGTCTCGGAGCCGGAGCTCTGGCATTGCAGCCCGCAAGGGGCGCTGCCGCTGCGTCTGCGGCAACGGCCGCCGCCGGCAGCAAGCCCAACATCATTTTCATTCTCGCCGACGATCTCGGCTACGGCGACGTCGGCTGCTATGGACAAAAAATCATCCAAACGCCGTGCGTAGACCGGCTGGCCGCCGAGGGAATGCGCTTCACGCAATTCTATGCCGGCTCGACCGTCTGCGCGCCGTCACGCAGCGTGTTGATGACCGGCCAGCATGTGGGACGGACGCGTGTTCGCGGAAATGCCGCGCCGGAAAACGCCGGCCCCCAGATGCTCCGCGAGGAGGACTTCACCGTCGCCGAACTCCTGAAACGAGCCGGCTATACGACCGGCCTGATCGGCAAGTGGGGCCTGGGGATGCCCGGCGATCAGGGCGTGCCAAACAAGCAGGGCTTCGACTACTTCTTCGGCTATCTCAGCCAGCATCAGGCCCATAACTACTACCCCGACTATTTGTGGCGGAACGACCAGAAGGTGCCCCTGCCCAACGAAGTCCGACCCGTGGGCAAGGACGGCGGCGGAATTGCGACCAAACGCGTCAAATACGCGGGCGATCTATTTGCCGAAGAGGCGCTGGCTTTTGTCGAGCGCAACAAGGACCGCCCCTTCTTTCTCTATCTGGCCCTCACGGTTCCCCACGCCAACAATGAAGCGTTCCGCGAACTCAAGGACGGAACCGAGGTTCCCGACTACGGCCCCTATGCTGACAAGGACTGGGCGCCGCAGAACAAGGGGCAGGCCGCCATGATCACGCGCATGGACAGCCAGATCGGGCAACTGATGAAGCGGTTGAAAGAACTAGGCCTCGACGAGAAGACCCTTGTATTCTTCACCTCGGACAACGGCCCGCACCGCGAGGCCGGACACGACCCCGAGTTCTTCGACGCCAACGGCCCTCTCCGCGGCTACAAACGGGATCTGACCGACGGCGGCATCCGTGTGCCGTTCATCGCGCGGTGGCCGGGCAAGATTCCCGCAGGCGCCGTCTCCGGCCATGTGGGATATTTCGGCGACTTCATGGCCACCTGCGCCGAACTGGCCGGCGTCGAAACCCCAAAAAACACCGACAGCATCAGTATTGTGCCCGCGCTAATGGGCAATGAAGACAAACAGGGCAAACACGAGTATCTCTATTGGGAGTTCCACGAGGGCGGATTCAGCCAGGCGGTGTTGCTCGAAGGCCGCTGGAAAGGTATCCGGCTAAAACAACGTACCGCTCCGATCGAACTGTACGATGTCCAGAACGACATCGCAGAGGAGAAAAACGTGGCCGAGGCCAATCCGGCGATTGTCGCGCGCATCGCCAGGATCATGGAGACCGCACGCACCGAGTCGCCCGACTGGCCGATCAAGGACCGCCCCGCCGCTCCCAAGAAAAAACAGTAGCCCCGTTCAGGGCCTCACAAGGAGTACCCCCAATATGACGGGAAAGAAGCAGCAGGTGGAAGGCGAACGCAGCGTGGTGCGCAAAGGCGAACAGCTGGTTGCGGTGTTGCTCGACGAAAACGACCGGAAGGACTTCGAGCAGCGCCTGCGCGCCAAGTGCGAAGAGGCGCGGATGAAACCGCCCCCGCTGGTTCCCTACGGCCGGGGCGAGCGGGTGGCTATCGCCTGCAAGAGCCGCGACCAGGCGATTTTCGTGCTGGATTTCGCCGAAGAAGCCATTGCCGAAATGAACGCCGAGAAAAAGTAGACTCTCAACATAGACGGATTGCGTTCGACAGGACTTGGAGGATGTACAGGGTGCTCTTCATCCGGTCAATCTCCAAAACTTTTGCCCTGATACGGCAAAGCGTCGCTTTGGACTGCGGCAGCCATCCTGCCGCTTTTGCCCGACAAGTTTCGACGCACCCAACGTAGCCCGGAGCTCTAACCCGACACGGGATGTTCGATAAAGATGCACGCATTTGGGCTGGATCTTTAAGCGAAAGAATCCAATCAGTGCATCAGAATAACTTTGCCTCCGGCCCTCCGAGCTGTCTCGGGCCGCAGGCGCGTCATCAAAAATACCCCTCTACTTGGTCTGGATGGTCGGCGTCAGCGACACCACACCGGAGACGCTGCGGATTCGGGCCATCACGCGCGTCATCTGGTCTTTGCTGGTGACGGGAACCGTAAAGCGGAGAATAGCCGTCTGGCCGCGGGCTCGACTGTGGGTGTCGCTATCGGAAATCGAGATGTTTTCCTGGGAGATGGCATCGCAAATATCGCGCTGGAGGCCGACGCGGTCGCGCGCCACGACCTTAATGGTGACCTTGTGCGGACGGATGCTCTCGCTATTCCACTGCGCGGCAATTCGCCGCGACGGGTCCAGCCCCTTGACCGCAATAGTCTTTTCCAGGCTCTCGCAATCCCGCCGGTGGATGGTGACGCCGCGGCCCACCGTGATGAATGCAACAATCGGTTCGCCCGGCAACGGGCGGCAGCATTGCGCAAAGCGCATGGCCGTTCCCGTCATGCCGTCCACAAGCACTTCGGATGCGGGGCGGGAGGGCTGCGCGTGTGCACGCCGCGGCTTGCGCGGGACGGGCGCGATGCGGTCCACGACCCGCCGCAGGGGAATGCGGCCAAATCCGACATCGGCCAGAAGGTCGTCGAGGCTGTCGGCGTGGAATTCCCCGACCAGCGGGCGGAGTATCTCCTCGAGGCGGTCGGCGGTGATGTCCATTCCATGGGCCCGAACGGCCTTGAGAATTCGCTCGCGCCCGGAAATCACAAACTCGCCGTGCTGCTGCGAACGAAGCCAGTGGCGGATTTTGTTGCGCGCGCGCGCCGTCCGCACAATCTCTAGCCAGTGGGCGCGCGGATGCGCCGTCTTGGATGTGAGAATCTCGACGACATCGCCCTGCTGCAGGTGCGTGCGCAGCGGGACAATCCGATTGTTGACCTTCGCGCCCACGCACCGGTTACCGATCTCCGAATGGACGGTATAAGCAAAATCCAGCGGGGTGGAGTCGCGCGGCAGATCGAAGGCGTCGCCGCGCGGCGAAAAGACAAACACGCGGTCGGCAAACACGTCGTGCGTAAGCGCTCGCATGAACTCGTCGGGATCTTTGACCTCCTGCAGCCAATCGGTCATCCGCCGGAACCAGGCCAGTTTCTCATCCAGTCCCACTTCCGACTGACCGCCCTCCTTGTAGCGCCAATGCGCCGCGATCCCCTCCTCCGCCATCCGGTGCATCTCGCGCGTGCGGATTTGAATCTCGGTCACCTGGCCGTCCAGACCGATCACCGCCGTATGCAGCGACTGGTACCCGTTGTCCTTGGGCAGCGCGATGTAGTCTTTGAGCCGGCCGGGGATAGGTTTCCACAGGGCATGAATGTGGCCCACAATGTCGTAGCACTCTTGCTTGTACTCGGTGATCACCCGCAACCCGATGAGGTCGTAGATCCGATCGAGTTCCAAATGTTGCTCGCGCATCTTCTCGAAGATGCTGTAAAAATGTTTGGGACGGCCGACAATCTCTGGATGAAGCCCCTGCCGGGCCAGATGCTCCCGCAACACCGAGATGCTGCGTTCGACCTTGGCCTCGCGGCTGGCGCGTTTCTCCGCCACAAGTTCCGCAATCCGCCGGTATTCCTCCGGATACAGATAGCGCATGGCGAGGTCTTCGAGATCGGACTTGATACGCATCATGCCGAGGCGATTGGCCAGCGGCGCATAGACTTTCATCGTATCCGTTGCGATGTAGTGCTGACGGTCGGGCGGCAGGTATGACAACGTCCGCATGTTGTGAAGACGGTCGCAGATTTTGATGAGAACCACACGCAGGTCCTGCGCAGTGGCCAGAATCATCTTGCGCAAATTCTCTACGTATTGCGCGCGCGACGAGCGGAAATCCAGCGATGAGATTTTTGTGACACCCTGAACCAACATCGGAATGGGTGCGGGGAACTCGGCCGCTAACTGGTCGGCCGTTACGCCCGTGTCTTCCAGGACGTCATGGAGCAGGCCGGCCGCCAGCGTAGTCGAGTCCAGACGCAGTTCAGCCAGCAATCGGGCAACCTCGATGCAGTGGGAAAAATAGGGATCGCCGCTTTGCCGCAGCTGGCCCGCATGGGCGGTAAGACCGAAGCGATACGCTTTGTCCAGGAGAACGCGATCGGACGGCACGTAGCGGTCCGGCGCGCAACTAAGAATGTCGTCCACCGTTGGAAGGGCGGCAACGGGATGATCTATGGCAACAGCTTGCATAACACGACTTTCGCGGGGATAAGAACTTTGCCTTTTCCCCTGCGACCTGATGCCGATTTATTTTCCCCCGCCTCGGGGGAATGTCCAGCATTTTGTAAGTATTTGGCGTCTTGCGGGACTATGGCGCACCCAACAGATCCTGTAGACAGAAAAGAACCCTAGCAACATTCTGCGGTACTACCTGACGCGTTCCGGCTTTTCGAACTCCTGGGTCATCGTGAACGGCAGGCGAAAGACACGGCCTGTCTTATCGGCGAAATAGAGGCGCGACTCGGACGGGCGGCGTGCATGGCCGTCGGCCCAATAGGCCCAGAAGTCCGGGTGGGCGTTGAGCGGGCGCCGCACGTAAGTGTGATTGTACTCGCTGTCGTGCGTCATCTGTTTTTCCTTTTTCCACGTTCGGCCGCGATTGCGGCTGACCCACATGGCCACCTCGCCGCCCGGATTATAGGCTTGCGGCGCGGGTTCAGTCGGCGCAATCAGCTGCCAGGGCTGCCGGCCCGGAGCAATCCAGCGCCACAGCCAATGCGTGCCGATATAGAGGCTGCCCATGTCGTAGTTGCTGTCGGCAGGGATGGAGCCGGCGATCTCCCAGCGTTTGCCGGTCCAGCGGGCGGTGGTCCAGGTGCGCGGGCCGCTGGCTGGACCCGATGCATAGCCCCGGCTGGTGATGTAAAGAATAATGGGCCGGCCGGCGCTGTCGTATTGCATGTCGCAGATATAGACGAGCCGTTTCTCGGCGGCGTAGTCGTGAACCAGCGCAGCGTTGTCAATCTCGCGCAGCGGCACGGCGACTGTTTCGCCGCGGACGTTCTGCCATGTGCGGCCGAAGTCGCGCGTCTCGAGGTAATAGAGATTTGTGCGCGCATTCAGCCCGCCGACTTTCGGATGATAATTGAACGCCGTGCCGACCTTGTCGCGCCACGGCCAGCTGACCTGATAGTGCCCTTGCTCGATGCTGGCAAGCAATTGCGGCGAATCCCACGTCACCCCGTCCCGGCTGGTCATCCAGTAGAGCGAGTGCGCCGGATCGTAGCGGGTGTGCAGGAACAGAAAGCCGCGTCCTTTGAAATACCAGGGCTGCGGATAAGAGAAGTTTGTTGCCTGAATCAGGTCGAACTGCTCGATGGCATACGGCGCGCGGCTGCGAAAAATGTAAGCCGGCCGCGCCGTCCCATGAGCTGACGCAAATACCCACACATGGCCCCGGGCGTCGAGCGCAAGCACCGGGTTGTCGTGCGCGTCGTCGGTTCGCTTGTCGAGGATATGCGTCGGGCGCGGCACCAGACCGGTCGCGTGGTCGTAATAGGAAACCATTTCCTGTAGGCTGCGGTTGTCCTCGCCTCCGCCGCCGAAGACGAAAAATGTCTTGTTCGCTTCCTCGGAATATACGGCCATGGGGATGTGATCGGCGCAATAGGTGCCCAGTCCGCCGCTGTATTTATAGACATATTCGTCCTTCTGCGGCTGATTGAAATACCAGATGCCGCGATAGCCCTCGGCCTTGCCGATAACGCCCGTGAACGCCTGCGGTGGCGGTGCGGCCTGTTTGGTTTTGGCCGCGCTAAAGGCCGAGGACGAGGCGGCCAAAAAGAGAATTAAGAGCCAACGCTTCATGGTTTTCTCCGTCGTCGTTTTGCGGACAAAATGGACAGGACCGACGGGGTAGTCGGTTGATCTATTCTACAACCCGGCGGCTCCTACACTGCCTCGTTGACCATCTTGACGCCCTTGAATCGGCAGAACCGCTCGAGGTCTTTGACACAATCGGCATAGACCGTCTGGCGATGGAGACCGTGCCCCCAGTTCTGCCAGAGTTTGGTGACGCTGCCGTCCACCTGGACGTCTATTTTCGAGCGGCAGCCGCGATCCACATCGGGAACGCCGATCACTTTGCCCGTGAAGTAAAGAAGAAGATCGGCGCCGGGGCCGGTTAGAATCGCCTGCGTGACCGTGCGGTGGTTGGGCATCTTGACGTGTGTCACGGCGCCCTCTTGCCGCTCGTGGATCGTGCGAATCTTATAAGGCGATGCTTTGCCGTCGGGACCGTCCATTTTGGTAGCGCAGCGGCAGTGGGCAAGGATGATGCTGTTTTTCGATTCATCCACTGTCGGATCGCTGACGAATCCCGGCTTTCCGGTCAACGCCTGAAGCAATATGCCCGTGAGGGCGCTGGCCCGGTCGGACTCGCACGTGCCGCCGAGCCCCATATCATCAAGGCGGGTCAGACCGATGCACGGGAAAGCCGGCAGCTGGCGATACATCGTGCCGTAGCAGTCCACGAGAATCATCGTCGCGCCCGTTTCTTCCACCAGTTTGTGGAAGGCGAGAGCAAGACGGCAGCTTCTATAAATCTCCTCTTCGGACGGCTCGACCACTGCCGTTGCATTCTTGATCCACAGGCGCGTTTCGGCGCGAGCATCGGCCTCGCTGATGCTTTCATACGCCTTCAGGACCGGCTCGCGACTCATGACGATGATCTCCGTTCCATACTTGCTCTTGATCGTGTCGTGGTAGGCGTCAGGCTTGCGCGCCGTGACGTTGAGAATTTTCGCTTCGCGCAGGTGATGAATGGCCCGGAAGGGACGGACGGCAACGGCCAGCTGGCTTACGTCGGCGCTGAGGATACAGTCCATGAGCGCGCCTTCGGGCGTGTTGCGCAGCCGCCCGAAGCTGGCCCACTCGTGGCCGGAATAGGGCGCTGCAAACACCATGGTCGGCTTTTTGTTGGCGAGAATTTCGTTGAGCGCGCCCATGACGCCCATGGCCAAATGGACGACCAAAACGCCGTCGGCCGAGGCGATCTTGTCTTTCAGGGCTTTGGCCTGTTCGGCGGTCGAGACCAGTTCATTGCAGACAAATTCGACATCGGCGAAGTCTCTTTTCATGCGGGCGAACTCGGCCTCGTATTTCTTCACCTCGGCGTCGAGGTCCAGCAAAGGCGTGGGCCACATCGCCTTGGCGACGCCGAGATAAATCTTGGCGACCTTGACTTTGGAGGCGCGGCAGCCCGGACTGACGATGGGAATGCGCGGCGATTGATCACCGCCGGACGCAAACACTCTGGGCAGCGAGAATCCTTGCGCGCGCGTGCCCGCCAACGACGCGGCACTGGCGGCCATGGCGGCCTGAATGAAATTCCGGCGTTTGAGTTTGCAGGGCATGACGACGCACTCCTTCTCGAAAATTGAATGGACAACAGCCGCCCGGCCCGCGCTTGCCGAGGGGTCGAATCGGCGGCAATTCTATGGACCCTTCTGTAAATACGCGGCCGCAACCCGTCAAGTGCGGTTTGATTCCAAAATGCGCCCGGCCCCGGCAAAGGGCGCGCCTGCCTGCGTCAATACAGAAAGCCTTGACAGCAGAGCGGCCGCGTCAAAAATGCATCGAGAAATGCAACGCGCCGTCGCGCGGCTCGAAAGTAAACCGGCTAATTTGCCCCCGGATTCAAGCCGATGACCTCTATCTATCCGGAAGATACATTGGAAAAAATCAGGGCGCGACTCGACCCCATTGCCGTTCTCAAACTGATCAACTATCGTATAGACACGATTCAACAGACGCCCAACGCGATCAAGATATTCTGCCCGATCCATCGGGAAATGGTCTTCCGCACTCTGGCCGTGGATCCGCAAAAGCGCCGGTTTCGCTGCTCGTACAGCCTGTGTCCGGGCAACAAGGGCGGCGATTTGATCGCTCTCTACAGTCTGGCCGAAAAAATTGACTATGACGAAGCCGCCCGACAGATAGTTCAGCGGATGAACATCTCCATCGAATTGCCGCTGGCCGGCGGCTCGCTTGAACAAACCCTTGAAGCCGCCGAAAACGCCTTGTTGCAGGGCGCCTATGACGTGGCACTGGCTCAATTCCAGCGCATCCTGACCGCACAACCGGATCACTGGCAGGCCCTGGTCGGACTGTTGGAGATTTACCGCGCCCGCAACGACGAGGACCGCCGTCTGGAGATTCTCCGACGGCTGGCCGACCTCGCCCGCCAACAAGGGAAAACCGCCGAAACCTCCGCGTTCTTGCGCGAAATCCTCCAGTTGCGCCCGACCGACATCCCAGCCCGCCTGCAGTATGCCCAGGCGCTGGTGGCGGAAAAGAAGCTCAATGAGGCCCTCGAGGAGTATATGCACCTGGCCGACACGTTCGAGACGCGCAAGGAATTCGACCGGGCGCTCGAAATGTATCGCAACATCGAGCAGCTGAACCTCGATATCGTGGACGTGTATCCCCACATCGTCCAGCTCATGGTGGCCTCAGCCCGTACGCGCGACGCAGTCGAAGAGACGCTGCACAAGGCCGCCCAGTTCGAGTCGCGCGGCGAATACGACCGCGCCCTTGCCTGCTATCGCACGGTGTTGGAAATTGACGAAAGCCGCTCGGACATCCGCGAAAAACTTATTGAAACCGCCATTCTCGCCGGACTCACCGACCCCCGAATCGAGGAATGTCTTGCGCGGGTCGAGGATTTCGTCCGCGCCGAAGCCTATCCCCGCGCCCTTCGGGCCCTCGAACGCCTTCGCGCCGCCGTTCCTG
>JADFCW010000240.1 GCA_017161705.1 Candidatus Sumerlaeota bacterium
CTGCCATTGTGCCCACAGGTTTGGAAAAATGCCCGCCTGACGAAACGCCCATTCATACTCGGACAGTTTGTAAAAGGCCTCGTAACAGCCTGTTCGCTGCGCTTCGCGTTCGAGGTGGCGGTCGTCATCCGCTAATTCCTCAGGATAAACCCCCTCGCCGCTGACCAGAAACAGCCCGTCGGGTTTCAGCACGCGCCGTGCTTCCCGCAGGGCGTCGAGCAAGTTATTGGGATCGAACCACCGGAACTGCCGGGGGTCATGGGGGGTGGCGTGATGCAGCGAGGCATGGGAGAAAACGATATCCATGGAGTGGTCGCGCAGAGGCAGGCGCGTCATCAGTCCGAGAATCCGCTCGAAGTAGACACCATCGGTCTCAAAATAGTGATGCGCCAGGTCCAGTCGGGGGAAGGTGAAATCGAGGGCCAGTACATTGAAGCCGAGGCGGGCGAAGCGGGACGCCAGGAAGGGTTCGCCGCACCCGAGGTCCACGACATGGCGCCCTTCGGGGTTGTCGTATTCAAGATTGCGGAAGAAGAAATCGGTGCGGCCAAGCGTTTCGAGGCGGTATTGCTCTTCGCGGCAACGGAGATCGCCGACAAAGTCGCCGCGGCGTTTCATTTCGAGGATGTTGCGGTCGGACTCGGCGGACTTATCGCGGTCCACGCGCCGCAGGTCGCTGAGGTCCTCGTCGAGGATGAACTCGACAGCGCCGTTGAGAAGCGGAAAGACGCGCCCGCACGTGCAGCACCGCAGATCGCCGGAGAGAATCTCCCGGTAGTTCTGCTCGGCGGCCTTGAGCGACCAGTCGGTTCCTCGACAGAAGGGGCAGGCCAGAATGGAGCAGAGAGTTCCGCGCATCGAAAGTTTATCCCTCAAGTGTTGGCTATGTTCGAAATGCGAACGGATTGAACCGGCGGCAGTCAAAAATTTCCACTGAATTTCGCGGAGGTCGGCGAGGAAAGCGAATCATCCCCGGCTGGTTCGATCTGACGCTGCAACTCCATAAGTCGCACATCCTTTGGGTATTGTCGCATCAATTTTTCAAGAACAGACTTGGCGAGATCGCGACGCTCCAACTGGAGATACGAACGAATCAAACCGACCGCCGCGGGAATCTCGTCGCCCGGAGCGGGCGTAGGAACCGATACCGCTTTTTCGAAATGCCCGATTGCCTCGCTCCACTTTTGCTGCCGAAAGGCATTTTCGCCAAGAATCCAATGAACGCGAAACACCCACGGGTCATGGCGCTGCATGGCGTCGGTAAGCGCCTCCACGCGGTCGTAGTTGCCGGCATCGAGTTCGTATTTGGCCAGAGTGGATAGGGCCGTGCCGCTGGTTGGAACCGTGCGGACAGTGCGGCGCCACAGGGAAAGCGAGGTGCGGCATTCGAGCACGCGCACAAAGTCCGTCAGCACCGCGGCCCACGCGGCAACAATCAGCACAATCCAGACCGTCACGGCCGCCGAGTGTCGTTGCGGCGGAGCCAGCCGGCGGGCCAGAATCGTCCAGCCTTCCATGGCTCCGGCAACGGCTATTGCCGCCGTGCCCACACCTACGCTGTAGTAGAAACGTTCGGCCCATAGGTTGATAATGGGGTAGAGATTGGACACCGGCGCAAAGGCCGCGCCCGCCCACAGTCCGGCGGGCCACAGCCAAGGCTGGCGCCAGCCAATGATTAGCCAGACGGCCAGAAAGGCCGCGACGGCCGCGAGAGAAATCTGAAACGCCGTTCCAAAGTCCCTCAATCCCTCGATTTCCGAAATGATGCACAACGGATACGGCCAAACAAATTTTCGGAGATAATAGGCAAATAAATACGGCGCGGTTGCCAGCCGATGGGCCAGCGGAATCTGCTCGATCACACCCAATTCTTTTTCCGCGGGATTGACCATGACGGCAAAGCGTATGATTACGTAAGCCATTCCCACAACAAGCAGGGAAAAATAGCGCCGGCGAAGCGGGAGCGGCATCAGCGCGCGGCGGGTTTGAAGCAGGTCGTTTAGCCACCAGATCAGAGGCGCCGGCAGAGCGCCCTCTTTGGCAAACAGGGCGAACGCGTAGGCCGCCGAGGCCGCGGCGATCCACATAGGGCTCTTGTTGCGCCGGTCGGCCTGGAGGCAGCAGCCCAGCGCCAGCATGCCGAGGGTCATCTGTAAATCTTCGCGGAACCCGGGAAAGATCACCGCTTCGGTGTGGAGCGGGTGGATAGCAAACAGGAGCGCGATGGCGAAAGCGGCGGCGCGCGGCGCATACAGCAGGTTGAACAGCGCAAACACAAGAAGAACATTGAGATGGTGGAGCAGAACGTTGTGGGCGTGATAAATCCAGGCGCTCTTGCCGGCGATTGCGTGATCGAGAAAGTAGCTCAGTGTCACAACCGGGCGATAGCTGTACTCGCCGGCGCTGTCGAAATATTTTCTGGAAAAAACAAGAGGCAGGTTTTGAAGACGGGTTATCGCTGTGTTGTTCTTGATCGTGTCCAGATCATCGAATACCAAACGATTGCCGAGCGAAGCGCCGAACACAGCCCAGACTACCGCAGACAGCACGAGGACCGGAAAGACCGTTTGGCGCCACGCCACACGGGGAGGCGAAAGGGAATCGGCCAACTCGGAGACAGGAGCGGTCACGGTTTGAAATAAGGTCCAATCAATATGGAACAATCCGGCGAACGCTATGGTTTTCTGCCCGCCGGCCGGTCAGGGGCGGAGCGGAAAATCAAAAAGCCGTTCCTCCTCTTTCCGGAACGGCTTGTTTTATCTTCAGTGGTCGGGGCGGCCGGACTTGAACCGGCGACCTCTTGCACCCCAAGCAAGCACGCTACCCAGCTGCGCCACGCCCCGATCCAAACAAAACTACTCGGACCTTTGCGTGTGCGCAAAGGTCTTGTCAAGGGCCTTCTTTGCCCTCCGGTTCAGCCGGCCAGAAAGGCATCTAATTCTATCAGCTCTTTACGAACAGTCCGAAGGCGACCGAGAATATCCTGCATCGCTCTCGGTGCGCTCGAGGCGGCTTTCCGCGGCACCCGCGAAGGCCGCAGCGAAGACGACTCGGACAGCGCTCCGGCGCGTTTGCTGTCGAGGTGGCGCCGCGCGCCGGCAATGGTAAACTTTTCCTCATACAGCAAACGCTTGATTTCCTGGATCAGCGCGATGTCGCTCGCGCGATAGCGGCGCTGGTCGTTGGGGCCTTTCTCCGGCCGCAACGCCGGGAATTCCGCCTCCCAGTAGCGCAACACATACGGTTTAACGCCGGTAATCCGACTGACCTCCTGGATGCGGTAAAACAGCTTCTGCGGCAGCTCGCAAGGTGTCTGACTCATGAGCACAGTCTCCTTCTGCGGGAATATGGACGGTCATACCTGTCGGATGACAAAGAGCCGATCGCGGGCCATGCGGGCTCTCGACCTCTCACTAAAGTAAGAATGAGGCGGGCTTTTGCCCGAACGCAAGCTCTTTTTGACAGAAAAATCGCCTGTTCGGTCTATTTCCCGATTCCCCAGCGGGTCTGGCAGGGGAGCAGAGCCTTCCAGGCCGGAAGAAAGCTGCCGAGATTGGTCCAGTAGTCGAACACCCCGCAGGCCCGCGCCCATTCGAGCGGCGGCAGTTTTTCGTCGTTGAAATATACGTAACCGAAACGAACCGACGGCCGTGATGGATCGAAGCGGTTGAGATAGCGGCGCGGAATGGCAATTTCCCACGTGGTTGTGCGCTGGGCTTCGTCGCGGACAAACCGCGCCTGTGCGCCGGCGATCGGCCACGTGTTGACACGCTCAGTCTGAAAATCGGTGCGCCAGGTCAGACCAGGGACCTGAAGAGTCAGCAGAAATGGATTGTCCGCGCGGTCGCGCGATAGCAAGAGCACGTAGTCGGTATCGCGGAACATTCCCTTCCAGAACCAAGGAGAATCTGGTTTGCGCAGGTCGTCAGCGGCTCGCTCGCTGAAACCGAACGCGAATTCCCAACAGTCGCCGTTGGTCAGCGGGTTCTGGCCGTAGCTGGCCGGCTGTGGAGCGGTGGCGTTGCCCAGACCGGGCTCGCGAACCACCGCGCCAAGGTAAAGATTTGCGGCATCATAAGCCACGGCCAGTTTTGTGCCGACATAGGCCACGCCGGCAGGCAGACCGCGGAACGGCTGGCGGATGTCGCTGAGCCATTGCTGGTAGTTGTCGAGGTCGCGCTGCATCTCGCTATCCACGCGGGTAAACGTAGCTGTGGTCCATTCGTCGAGACGCCCGTCCACTTTGACGGCGAGAGGACGGATACAGCCGACGCCGACAACCTGGCGGCGGCCAAACCGGCCGGCATCACTTTCGATCCGTATCCGAACAAGATATTGATTGAAAGCGGTGCTGGACGTGGCGGTGACTTGAAAGGCGACTTCGCCAAGGGCCGCCGGCGCAAGTTCGACAGACTGCGTTGCCGGTGCGATGGTCCATTCCGCGGGGCCTTCGATCGCCACGGTCGCTTGGAGCGGACGGTTGAGCTGGTTTTGAATGCGCGCGGTCAGAGTTGTGGGTGCAACCCCCAGGGAGCTTTGAAGCGGAAACAAGTAAGCGTTGACGGGCGTGAGACCGGCAATGTGGGCGCCGGCGATTCGGGCGCGAAAATCGGCCACCGATAGCGTTTCGGAAAGCAAATACACGGGCTCCGATGTAAACGGAATCGTCAACGTGTCGCCGGCTTTTTGGCCGATGTCGCGGCCGAACATGTCGAGGCAACGAAGATCGTCCGAAGGCTGAACGGTGAGTGTCCCACTGGAGTCGAGGCAGTCGGGTGCCGGGCCGGTTTCGCTCCAGATCACGGCGACTTTCAGGGAGTCGGTCGAGCGGTCGGAAGGAATGGGCGCGTTCCATCGTGTCGAGATTTCGCGGGCGCGAGGCAGTGCTTTGACCTCGTCGGTGACCCAACGCGGATGGGCAAACACCGCGCCCCAAATCAGCGGATGCTCGGGCCAGATGTCGGCAACAATGGGGCGGTCTTCCAGCAAGTCGCACATGACCGCATGAGCCACATTGCCGACGGGAAAATCAGGTCCCCAGCCCTGGTTTTGCGTCACGGCGCATAGGAAACAACCGGCCAGCGCAGCAAGGACATGGAACTTGACGATCTTGGCAGCATCCATGCGTTTGTCGGCCGTCATTCCTGTTTGTCCGAAGCTGCGGGCCGAGCCGCCGCCGGTTACGAAGCTGAGGGCCATTCCCTGACTGCGAGCGATAGATGTGGCGAAATCCATGGCGCGAACGACAGCGCCGGAGCGCCAGGCGGGAGCGCGCAGATCGAAGGAAATCGAGTTGGTCAGTCCGTCGAGGACCTTGACGACGTTTGGGTCGGTCAGGATGACGTCCATGAAGAAGCTGGGACGTCCGCCGGCCAGCACCTTGATGTCGGGGCGAGCGCGTTTGGCTTCCAGCGCCCAGGTTTTCAGCGAGTAGCGAAAGTTGGCCGCTGTGCCCGCCCAGGTCGGGCCGTAGATTTCAGGCTCGCCCCAAAAGTCCCAGTAAGGGATTTCCGGATAGCGTTGGACAATCTGGACGGTGACGCTGGTAAAGCGTGCGAGGTTGTCGGGCGGGCCCGACGCTTTGAGTTTTTTTGCGAGCGCTGATTCCAAAGGGCGGGCGTCGCCGACAATGGGCACGACGGACAGGCCGGCGGCCTTTCGCTCGGCCATGGCTTTGTCCAGCCGGGCAAAGTCTAACTCCAGCGGGGCGGTTGAGGCCCCAGGGATGTTCTTGAGAACCCACTGGTAGTTACAGAAGAAATCGCGCACCACTTTGACACCGGTCTTTGCAATAGCTGCGATGGGTTCCTCGCCCGACGTGGTCGCTGCGAAAAAGCTGTGCGGACGCATTCCCGGACGCGGCGGAGGAATCAGGCCAGCGGTCAACTCGCATCGTATCGGCGTTTTGCCCAGCTGCGTTTGGGCAACGATGGAGTAGGCACCGAACGAAGGCGGCTGAATGGCCATCGTTCCCGAAAGGCGCCCGTTGGGGCCCAGTGTGTAGTCAATCGGCGAAAAAGACTGAATGGGCATGCCGGCAACGTCATGAACGGCAAGAACAATCTGACCGCTGAGCGCAGCGGTGGTATGATTGGACAAAGACAGGGCGATCGGGATCGTGCCGCTGGACAAATCCGCCGGAGTGAATAAGTTCCAGGGGCGAGACGTCGAAAGAGACAAGTGGAGAAACTGCTGGATGAAAGCCTCAGCGCGAGCACGAGTGTCGGGGGCGACGGCGGGATCGTCGAGCAAAGAAGCGGCCTGTTCGAGTGCACGGTCGCGGTCGGCCAGTTGGAGAAAGAGGGCGACCAGTTCGAGACCGCCTTCGTGGGCCTCGGCCGAGTGGGGGAAGAGTCGAAGCGCCTCGTAGAGAACGCGGGCGTGAATACGCGGATCAATCTGCGGTTCGAGATCGGCGAACAGTCGCCATGCGCCTGTGTTCTGGCCGACGCGGATGACCAGCTCGTTTTCGCCGCGTCGAAGCAGGATACGGCAGCAGTGCCTAGCATAGGCGGCGTCCGGCCCGTCTTCGGTGCGGGCTGCGATTTCGCGGCCGTTGAGCCATACCGTAAAATCATCGTCGGCACTGACGCGCAATTCGACAGAAGCGGGCCCGGGCACCGAAATGCTCCGATAGAGATAAGCCGAGACGTTTTCTGTGACAGGCGAATAGAGCGTGAGATCGAGAGGTTGGGTGGTAGCAGTCCAATCCTTGACAGGCTGCCATGCCAGAAGACCGGCCGCGGTTTGAATTTGTGTGGTAACGTCCACGCTTTGGAGCGGCACGACCGGTGCGCCCTCGCGCGGCCATGGCGCGGTCACATACCAGGGCCCCAGCAAAAGTTCATCCTTGGGATAGAGGCCAAGGGCTTTCAGAGAAGCATCGCGCACGGAGACAAAGTCTGCGCCCGAGGCCATCGGCACAGCCATGCGGTCGAACCAGTCTTTTGGGGCGGGAGTGGGACCGGCAGCCGCAGCGACTTGGCAAACCGCAAGAAAAGCGGCGACCGTAAGGCAGATTTGGAAATGGAGCGTGGATCGTGTGGAACATGACATGGTGCAACGGGGCTCCGTCGGCGAACATTCCGACGCAGTTCGTAATCTGTCATAGCAGCGGTGTCCAACTCAAAATGGCGAACAGGATCGGAATTGCGAATTGCGGAATTCCGGTTGCACGTTGGAGAAAGGGTAAAATGGTCTACCAAACCCCCCGGCGGTGAGAGGCGGTTGATGTCGGGATGTTTATGTTCCCCTTCGCAGTTACGCAAGGCGCGAAGAACCCAAACATTAGGTCGGCTCGATGAGGCCGCAGCGTCCGTCCTCGCGGCGGTAGAGGATATTCACCTTCTCCGTGTCGGCATTGTAGAAGACCAGGAAAGAGCCGGTGTCGGCTTCAAGCTGGTCGGCGGCTTCTTGAACGGACATAGGTTTGGATGCGATGCGTCGGGAGCGCACGATGCGGTTATCTTCGTCGGTTTCCGCGGCGATTTCGCCAACACCCGGCAGTGGAATGGTCAGGGCAAGATGGCGTTCGGGTCTCGGCTGGCGCTTGGCTGTGCGACGCTTGTCAATCTGTTTGTGGAGCTGGCGCTCGACCTTGCCCATGACGCGGTCAATCGCTGTGCGCAGATCGGCGTCGGTTTCGGTGCCTGTGGCATGGAAAATATGGGACTTGACCACCACTTCGACGGTGTAAAAGCCGCGTTGAAACGTAGTGATGACATCGAGAACAGAAATCTGGTCTACGAGTTTGCGAAAGCGGTCCACTTTGGCTTCGATGTGTGCGCGCATATCGGGCGCGATTTCGCAGTTGCGAGCGGTAATCTGAAGCGGCATAGAAGAATCACTCTCCTTCAAAGAAGTCGCTACGGTCTGAAGACCGCGGGCCGGGTGTAGTTTTCGGCGGAACCGAAGCCGCGGGCTCGTCGGGAGCGGGGTGTCCGGACGATTCAGCGCGAGGCGCAGGACCCACCACGGGAGCACCGGCAACGGATTTGGGCTGGGCCGTTGCCGGCGCCGGGGTGGACGGAGCGGGCCGGCTTGCCGGCGCCGGCGGCGGAAGCTCCGGCGATGGCTGGTGCGGGCCACTTTCCGGATGCTGGGGGGACGGAGACGCTGCGTGGGATTTTTCGCGCCGGCCAAACAGACTGCCGAAAAAGCCGGGCTTGCGCGTATCCGGCTGAATGTCCATGGAAAACCGTTCGCCCAGATAATACTCGCGGGCTTTGGGATCGTTGACCAAATCGGCGGCGGTGCCGGAAATGAGCACGCGGCCTTCGAAAATCAAATAGGCGCGGTCGGTCACAGTCAGGGTCTCGCGCACACTGTGGTCGGTGATGAGGATGCCCAGGCCGCGCCGCTGCATCTGATAAATGACGTTTTGGAGTTCCTCGACCGCCTTGGGGTCCACGCCCGAAAACGGCTCATCCAAAAGCATGAAGGTGGGTTCGCAAACCAGAGCGCGGGCGATTTCCACGCGGCGGCGTTCGCCACCCGACAGCGTATAGGCGGGCTGGCGGGCGAGATGCGTGATGCCCAGTTCTTCGAGCACGGATTCGATGCGGCGCTTTCGCTCGGCGGCGGAGATGGGTTGAATTTCGGCAATGGCGCGGATGTTTTCCTCGACGGTGAGTTTGCGGAAAACAGATTTTTCCTGGGCCAGATAGCCGAGGCCGCGTCGGGCGCGCTCGTGCATGGGCAGCCGAGTGATATCCTGGCCGTCCAAGAGAATTCGCCCGCTATTGGGACGGACAATGCCGACGACCATATTGAATGTCGTGGTCTTACCCGCGCCGTTGGGACCGAGCAAACCGACAATCTCGCCCTTGTGAAGTTCCAGATTGACCTGGTCCAC
>JADFCW010000241.1 GCA_017161705.1 Candidatus Sumerlaeota bacterium
CGCCGTGATCGCCTTTGCCGCCAACGGCACCCAAAACCCCGACGCCTTTGTCGTGATCAACATCGGCAAGGACAAGAAAGTCAACGTGCATGTGAAAGGAACCGGGGCAAAGACGTTCCGCGCGTTCCGCACCAGCGACAGCGGGAAGGAACTGTATGCGAACGCGGGCGAGTTCGCCGTGAAAAACGGTGCGCTGCTGTATGACTGTCCAGGCGGCACGGTGACGACGTTTTTTGCCAACTAACCGGATGGCGCGGAGTCTTTTCAAGGCAAGGGAAAGAATTTGCGCCCTTCATTAATGTGGGGCAGCGAGCCAAAGCCAAAGGTGGAGCAATACGCATGAAGACTTTTCTTATGATCCTCGTTCTCACATTGATCTGCGGCGCGGCCGCTGCCGCCGATTCCAAAAACCTGCCGCCGCTTCGAGTCAGCGACAATCACCGCTTTCTCGCCACTGCCGACGGCCGACCGTTTTTCTGGCTGGCCGATACCGCCTGGCAGCTCATTCACGACCTGGATGAAGCGGACATGCGCCGGTATTTTGCCGACCGGAGCAAGAAGGGGTTCACGGTGATTCAGACCGTGGCGCTGGTCGAACTTCGCGCTGACAAACCCAACGCATTCGGCCATTTTCCCATCGAACCCAAACGACCCGACCGGCCGATTGTCGCAGAGGGTCCGGACAATGACTACTGGGACGATGTGGAGCGCGTGGTTCAGCGCGCCGCAGACTATGGACTCTATGTCGGCTTGCTGCCGACCTGGGGCAAGTATGTAACGTCCGATTGGCAGAATGGTCTGGTGGACGGTTTTTTCAATGTCGCTAACGCGGAGTCCTACGGGCGGTTTTTGGGCGAACGCTTGAAACACTGCCCGAACGTGGTATGGATCATCGGAGGCGACAAGGCGGCCCCCACCGATGCGGCGCGGGCCATCTGGCGGTCGCTGGCGCGCGGGATTGCTTTGGGTGTCGCCGGCACAGAGGACTATTCCAAGGTGCTTATGACCTACCACACCAGCGGGCCGGGCAGCACCGCCTGGTTTTGGAACGACGAGCCCTGGCTGGACTTCCACGCCCTGCAGTCGGGACACGGGCGATGGGCAATGAACTGGATGCTGGTCGAGCATGCCTACACCATGAAACCTGTACGGCCGGTGATTGATCTCGAAACCAGTTATCCGGAATTTCGGCACGGGCGTCCGCCGACAACGGCCACCGACGACGATGCGCGGCGGGCCGCTTACTGGGCGGTGTTCGCGGGAGCTGCCGGCCATACCTACGGCCATCACAGCATCTGGCAGATGCACTCGCCGAAGTATCCGGGCGTTGCCCATCCCCAAAGATACTGGTATGAGGCTCTGGATGCGCCCAGTGCGGCGCAAATGGGATATTTGCGGCGCCTGATCGAGTCCCGCCCTTTTTTGACTCAGCGGCCGGACCTGTCGCTTCTGGCATTCGAGCAGACGCGCCCGTGGGAAATGTGTCTGGCTCTGCGCGGCGATGGATTTGCGCTCATTTATACCCCCACTGGACGCACTCTCGACATTGCTCTGGGCAAAACGTCCGGCGCAGCCATCACGGCTTCCTGGTACAATCCTCGAACGGGAGAAACGACCGCAATCGGGCGGTTTGACAATCGGGGCCGGCGCGCCTTTGATCCCCCGGGCGATGAAGCCGCCGGCAACGACTGGGTGCTTGTGCTCGAAAACTCTGAGAAGGCGGCGGCCGTTCCCAACAAGACGGCTTCCGCCCTCGCCGAGCGCGACGCCCATTCACCGCCTGCGGTGGCGCAGTCTCCGATCCCATACTTCGAAGGCTTGCGGGTCGAGGCAATCGGAAAGACCTTTTTGCCCGACCCGGCCCGCACGGTCCTCTACCAGTCCAAGGCCGACAGCGGCGGCAATACCAGTGTGCGCAACACCGACCGGGCAAACCTGGAATGGAAGGCGCAGGGGTATTATCAGCGCAATCGCGACTTAGGGCAGGTCTTTACTGCTCCTCGGGGTTTTCGTCTGGAGTCCATCGTGCTGCGCACGGGACCGGCCGACGGCGCGGTGCTCGACGGGGCGCCGGGCGCAAAAGTGTTCCTCCAGTTTTTCGAGGTTTCCGGCGAACCCCGCATTCACGACAACGGCACTCCGCCGGGGACCGCCGCCACGCATGGCTTCTCCAAAAACCATCGCTGCGATGACTACCTTGCCGGTGTCGAGTATAAGCCTTTGTATGTGGTCGCCGGCGGCGTGTTCCCCGCCCTGCCGCCGACGCGCGACAGCAAAGGCCAGCCAGTCGAAAACCAAAACGGACGCCTGACCTACCTGCGGTGGCAATTGCCCGATGCGGCCCGCCTCGAATGCAAGGCTGGCAAGCGTTACGCGTTCATGGCGGGGTTCGAGCATGCGGGACAGGAGCGGGGTTTTACCCTGGCCAATTGCAACGCAGCCAGTGTTAATGCACCGCCCAGCTTGACGGATGCGCATAATCCGTATCTTGGAGGCTGGGCCATCCGGCGCGAGGGCGACGGTACGCTGCCGCCGACCATAATCGCCGGCGAAGCCCCGCCCGCGGATGCCGTGTTGCGCGCGCGGATGCTGGGCGAAGCGTTGTTTCCGGATGCCCCAGACCGCTTCGAGCTCCCGCCGACCACCAACGGCTTTCCGGATGTGGATACTTACCGCGACCTGGAGTTCTATCTGGAAGCAGAGAGCGGCGGTTAGCCCGCGCCGCCTCGAACCTTGCTCGGGAAGTGAATTGCAACAGTGGGGCCGCTGACGGCCGGTGGGGTTTTGTATGTTTGCCGCAGGGAAAAACGCGGAATTGCGGCCAAGTCGCTTTGTCCGTAAAGCCATAAAAGCACGGGCGATCCATCCGCGGTTCGATTCTTTCAGGCGGCACTCGATGCTGCTTGATGCAAGGTGGGCCGGCGAGGATGCTTATTCTCACCCACGCAACGATTTCCCCCTCGGAGGTATTGTGATGAAAAAAACAGCACGTACCGGATACCGCGCGCTTCTGATGGTGTTCCTTTCGCTCTTTCCTGCATTCGCGTCGGTCGGGGCGCCGGTTGACGACTCGCAGCGGCTTGTGGATCTTGCGGCGGACTTCGATCTGTCAAAAGTCGAAACGCGCGACGCCACCGTTTCGCTCGCCGCGAGCGAGCAGGGTCGTGTGCTGCGCATCGAAACGGCGGACCAGACGCGATGGCCCGGCATTACGCTGCGCCCGTCATCGGGGCGTTGGAATCTGGCCGGACGCGAATTGGTAACCCTGCAAGTCCGCAACGGTGGGGACCGGCCGCTCGACATCGGCGCTCGGCTCGACGCCCGAAGCCCCGACGGCCGATACACGTCGTCGTCCGCTGCCGCCATGTCGGTTGCGCCGGGCTCGACTGCCGCGTTGCGCATCCGCCTGTCCCCGACCCGCTATCAGCTGACCGAGCCGGTCGAGCTGATCGGTATGCGTCGTGCGCCTGCCGAGCGACCCCGGATTGACGCCGCCCATATCGAGGCACTGCTGATCTACACCGCGCGCCCGAACAACACCGGCCGGTTCGAGATCGGCGCGGTTTCCGCCCAGGGGCGTGTCGAGGTGCTCGATACCAAAACCTTTTTTCCCTTCATTGACGAGTTTGGCCAGTTTATCCACAAGGAATGGCCGGGCAAGAGTCATTCGGTCGAAGAGATGAAAGCGCACACCCGCGAGGAGGAGAAAGACCTCGCCGCCCATCCGGGCCCTTCGGAGTGGAACCAATACGGCGGATGGGCGAAAGGGCCGAAACTCGAGGCGACGGGTTTTTTCCGCACGGAAAAGTACGAAGGCAAATGGTGGCTTGTGGACCCGGAAGGGCGGCTCTTCTGGTCGCACGGCATAGATTGCGTCCGGGCGCAAAGTGCCACACCGGTTTCCGACCGCGAACACTACTTTCGCCTTCCTGCCGACCACTCGCCCTTTGCGCAATTCTATGGCGAAGGCAGCGGCGCCGCCCGCGGCTATTATGAAAACATCCGCCGCTATCGCACCTACGATTTCAGCATGGCCAACCTGCTGCGCAAATACGGCCCTGACTGGGAAACCCATTCCCGTACCCTTGCGCATCGCCGCCTGCGCAGCTGGGGCATGAACACCATCGGCAACTGGTCGGACAGCAGCATTTCGCTCATGCGCCGCACGCCTTACACCGCCACAATCGGCGGCGGCGGAATCCGTATCGAAGGCTCCGAGGGCTATTGGGGAAAGTTCTACGATGTGTTCGATCCAGGCTTCCGCAAGGGCATCCGCCAGAGCATGGAACGCGAACGAGGGCGCTCGGCCGGCGATCCGTGGTGCATCGGATACTTTGTCCACAACGAACTGGGCTGGGGCGATGAGGTTTCGCTGGCGGTTGCAGCACTCAAGTCGCCCGCGTCGCAGCCCGCGAAAAAAGTATTTCTCGCCGACCTGAAAGAGAAATACGGCACGATCGAGAAACTCAACGAGGCGTGGGGAACCCGCCATGCGTCGTGGGATGCGCTGCTGCAATCGGTCACGCCGCCCGACCGCAAAAAGGCGGAAGATGACCTCAAGACCTTCTATACCCGGATTGCCGAAACGTATTTTTCCGTCATCCGCGAGGAGGTCAAACGAGTTGCGCCCCACCAGCTGTATCTGGGCTGCCGCTTCGCGTGGGTCAACGACCGAGCGGCCCGGGCCGCCGCCAAGTTCTGCGATGTGATTGGCTACAACCGCTACGCCTACAGTGTCGCTGATCAAAAGCCGCCCGAAGGCTGCGACAAGCCCATCATCATCGGCGAGTTTCATTTTGGCGCGCTCGACCGGGGGATGTTTCATCCGGGTCTCCGCGAGGCGGCCGATCAGCGGGAACGCGCCGCCGCCTACCGGAAATATGTCGAAGGCGCCCTGCGCAATCCTTTCATCGTCGGCACCCACTGGTTCCAATACAGAGATCAACCAACCACCGGACGCAGCGACGGCGAAAACTATCAAATCGGCTTTGTAGACATCTGCGACACGCCCTATTCGGAGACAATCGAAGCCAGTCGCGCCGTCGGCGCGCGTATGTATGCATATCGGCTCGAGAGTAAGTAGGCCGAGCGCTGTCGAAAGACCGAGATATTGCGACAGGCTCTATGGCGAGACAGCCGCGCGAGTCAACCGCTCGGCGAAGAAGCGGCCGTGATTTTTTCGCCTGCGGCGAGGGACCCGCTCGACTGAAAAGCCGTTGGATTAAAGGCGGCTGACAAGCGCCTCAAGGGCGTGATCCGAAGCGGCGCCGGCCACGTCGTGATACTCGCCGCAGATGCGTTGGATGCGGGCAAGAAGCGCGGAGTCGGCTCCGCCCAAAATGTCGTATTCCGCTCCTTCCACATCCAGTTTCAGAAGATCGCAATGCGCGATCTGGTGGCGTTCGAAGATGTCTGCGAGAGTAGTCGCGCGCACTTCGGTGAATTTGTCGGCGGAGTGAACCTGACCCGCTGGAAAAATAGAGAATTGCGCACTCGATCGCTCCTTGTGCGGATGAAAGATTTTTGCGGAGCCTGCGCCCCCCGCAACGGCTTCACAGACCGTAACGACATGCCCGAACGGTTTCACATTCCTGACGAGGAGGGCATAGTGTTCAGGGATAGGCTCATAGCAAATGACACGCTGTGCGCGCGGGGCGGCGCGGCAGGCAAACAGCCCGATATGGGCGCCGAGGTCGAGCACACAATCCCAACGGCGGTTTTCATACCGGTCGAGGCGGTATTCGTCGCGCAGAAAGATGTTGCGGAAGATGCGATAATCGCACTGGGGGTTTTGCAGACAGAGCCGCCCGCCGTTGCGAAGCACAACCTCAAACAGAGCGCCCGCCGCGCCTTTCCTGTGAAAGCGAACCAGCGCCCATGCATTGCGCACCATTCTCCGCCAGCGAAAATATTCGCGAATGTCCTGGCTGTGCATGGACCGGCTTGAAAGCGAGCGAAATCTTTATGCCGCCCGCGTTCTCTCCCTCTCACTCCGACCAGCCGGGCAGACTCACGGTCGCCTGGTAGTTGGAGTAGTTATAAAGCGGATTCCGAACCGGCTTGTAAAGCTTCCCCTTCTTCGGATTGTCGCTTTGCGTATAGATCCAAATCTCGTAGGGATCCCACACGACGATTTCGTCGCGGCAATCGCCGGTGACATCCAGCACTGCGTTGCAGAGGTCGGGATGGCCGTCGCCGGGGAACTGAAGGACCTTGCGTCCCCAACCGTCGAACACGCCGCCGGTTTCGACATCGGGCGAGAGGACAAAATACTCCTCGCCGCGGCCCGTCCAGTTCAGCGGCAACATCATGCTGCCATGCTGGCACGGCTCGAAATCGTGATACAAGCGCCCTTCCGCGTCGAAGAAATGAACAATTCCCTGATTGCCCCAGAAGTTGATCGAGACGGTTTCGAGGCCGGGCAAATCGGAACGAAAATTGGCCACCGTCGGATTTTGCACATGCCCGAAGTGATGGTGGGCGACGACGTTGCCCTTCATATCGGCGAAGAAGATCCCTTCGTCGCTGGCGGCGCAAAGCAGGCGCGGCTCGACAGCGGTTTTGCCGCCGAAGTTCACAATCGCCACGCCGTCGGCATGATCCTGCATTTTGCCGTCGAGGCTCCACAGCCGTTTGCCGTCGTGGTCGAACAATGAATAGCCGACGACCAGTTCGTCCTTGCCGTCGTTGTCTATGTCGCAGGCATACGGGTAATGGCCCGTGTTGCAGGCGGCATCCCAGAGGGGTTCGAGGCGGTCGTTGAATATCCAGAAATGGGTATAGCGGTCCTTGAGGAGAATATCGCGCGGATGGCCGGTGCCGCGGACGTCGCAAAAGAAGAGGCTGTCGCCAAGGATGCGGGGGAAAGCGCTTCCGGGCTGGTTTTTCTGTTTGGGTGCGGCGGGAACAGGAGGTGTGGGGGCTTTGTATTTGGTTTTTCCGGTGGCGCCGTCGGCCACAATGAGCTCCATATTCTTGCAGTAGATGACCTCGTTTTTCCCGTCGCCATCGAGATCGTGAATTTGAAAGGCGACGTCATTGGTCAGACCATCTTTCCAGGCATCGGGGGTGCCGATTTGCCAGAGGATTTTGCCTTCGAGCGTAATGGCGGTCAGACAGCTCACCTCGCTGTTTCGATCTTTGGGGCCGTGATGCAGCATCTGGCAGACGAGGATGTCAATCTGCTTGTCGCCGTCGAGGTCGCCGAAGCGGAGATTGCGTCCGACGCCGAAGCCGGGCGTCTGGATTGTTTTCCACAGAACCATTTTGGGATTGGCTGCCTGCAGGCGGGCTTCCTCGCGCTCGCGGGCCGCGCGCGCCGACTCGAACCGTTTCTTCTCTGCCTCGGCGGCGGCGACCCTCACATAAGAGAAGCGGGTTGGCACGTCCGAGGTCAGACCAATTTTGCCCTCTGCAAACGTGGCGTCGCTTGCCTCGAGCGCCGGTCCGCCTTCCATCGCGGCGCGGATTCGATTGCCGGCGACGGAGACAACCGCGGTGAGATACTGTCCGGGCTTCCAGGAAAACTCGGCGCGGCCCAGCACCTTTTCATCCAGATCGTGAAACACCCGGCCATGCTGGACGCGTTTCAGGATCAGTTCCTTTCCGTGGACGCCGAAAAAGTAATAACACCGGTCGTTTCGATAGCGGAATACAACCCCGCTCTGGCCGTCATCGGCTTCGGGGGCAAAGCGCACCGAAAGCGTGTAGTCGCGCCACAGAGGATCGCCGGCGATGAGCATGGGATGCGTGTAGGTTCGCTCTTCTTTCGAGGCGCGGTAGGATTGATACATGATACGCGCGCCGTCGTCGAGCAGCACCCGCCAGGCGCGCTGCGAGCCGTCGCTGCGAAAACACGAAACGACCCAATTGCCTTTCGGGGCGACTTCGGGCAGAAAGTGATACTCCGCATGGGCGCCGACGACGCCCGCCGAAAACATTCCGACGCGCTGCGTTTCAAAGCGGTCTTCGAGCAAAACGGCTGACTGATCCTCCGCCGCTGCGGAAGCGCTTACGATCCAGGCCACAATTGCCGCTGCAATGCATTGTTCCAAACGTCTCATTGCTCCACTCCTTTCCAACAGACGAGGGAATGCCAAGAGCCCAATCAAACCTGTAGCGGGGGGGCACCGTCTGCAAGTGACTCATGCAGCGCGGTACGCTTCGAGATCCGCCTTCCATTGCCGGAGAAGTGCACGAAGTTCTTTTGCCGTGTCCGGGCGGCTCTGCGACAAGTCGGTGGTTTCGCCGATGTCCTCGCGCAGGTTGTACAGCTCGACCCGGTTGTCCTCGATAAACTCGATCAATTTAAAATCGCTGGCACGAACCGCACTCGACGACTGCCCGCCCAGAAAATGCGGCTTGTCCAACGGATAATGCCAGAACAGCGCTGGGCGTTTCAATGGACCCTGCCCGCCCAGCAACGGAAGCACACTCACGCCGTCGCAGACTTGTCCGGGGCTGCAGCGCCCGCCAGCCATCTCGATGAATGTCGGATACAAATCCGTGCTGCCGACAGGCTCGCGGCAAACCTGCCCGCGCCCGACGCCCGCCGGCCAGCGCACAATCAGCGGAACGCGAATACCGCCTTCGTAGAGCTGCGACTTGCCGCCGCGCAGCGGCGCGTTCGATGTAACGTTGAGCTCGCCGCCGTTGTCCGACATAAAAACGACGGCCGTATTGTCCGCAAGTCCTAATCGCGCCAGAGTCTCAGTAATCTTTCCCACGCCTTGATCAATGCTTTCGAGCATGGCCGCCAGAACCGGATTGTTCTGCTTCTGGCCGGCGCCGGGCTTGGCCTTATACTTGGCGACCAGCGGCTTTTTGCCCGCGAGG
>JADFCW010000242.1 GCA_017161705.1 Candidatus Sumerlaeota bacterium
TGGCGGACAAACCTCTGGTCGCCCCCGCTCTCGCGCCCGCGCAAGGCGTGATTGACATGGAAAACCCTCAGCCGCCACTGCCAGGGGGGGGCAATTTCGGCCAGCACTGCAAGCAACGCCACCGAATCCGCACCACCCGATACGGCTACGCCGACCGTCTGCCCGCGCGCCAGCAAACCATAGCGCCGAATTGATGTCTCGACCTTCAGCACAAAAGGATCGGTATCTCGTTTGCGCCGCCGAACCATTGTTTAGAGCCAGAATTTCATGCTATCGTTAAGCCCCACAAATAGCCGTTCGATACACTTGCTCATATTGAGCCACAACACGCTCTGGAGAAAATTGATCGAGGACCTTCCGGCGGCCGGCGCGTCCCATGGCCCGCGCCCGCTCGCCGTCCTGCAGCAACTCGACGGCGCGCGCAGCCAACCCTTCCACGTCGCCGAACGGTACCAAATAGCCCGTCACACCGTCCGTCACCACCTCGCCGATTCCGCCGCCTTCATAAGCCACCACAGGGACCTGGGCGCTCATGGCCTCGAGGGCGGCCAGACCGAACGCTTCGTTTTTGCTGGCGAGAAGAAACACGTCGGCGATCGAATAAAAACACTCAGTCGAGGTGTGCCGGCCCAGAAACGCCGTGGCGCCGAGGACACCCAGCTCGCGCGCAACGTCTTCGGCGACCTCGCGCTCCGGCCCATCGCCGACCAGCAGAAGCCGCGCTTGCACTCTCTCCCGTATCCTTGCAAACGCCCGAATCACATCGCCCACCCGTTTGACCGGCCGAAAATTGGAGATGTGCAGCACCACTTTTTCCCCTTCGCCCACAAACCGACGCATCGGACATTCGCCATGCCGGCACCGGTAAATCTCCGGGTCCACGAAATTCGGCGTTACAGCAATCGGTTGCAAAACCCGAAACTGTTCGACCGTCTGATCGGCAAGCCATTGCGTGACCGCTGTCACGGCATCGCTTTGCTCAATGGCAAAGCGAACGGCCGGATGCAGCGCCGGATGGCTGCCCACCAGCGTGATGTCGGTGCCGTGCAGCGTGGTGACCAGTGCAATCTTCCGCGGCGCCATCATCTGCCGCGCCAGATATGCGCTGACGGCGTGCGGAACCGCGTAATGGACGTGGATGACATCCAGCGCCGCCTGTACGGCTAGATCCACGATCTTGACCGCCAGCGACAACGTATAGGAAGGCGAGGGAAAGACCGGATAATCAATCAGGCCGACCTTGTGATAGTGGACGTTTTCTTCGGACGCCACAGCCAGGCGGAAAGGCATCGAGTAGGAAATGAAATGGACTGTGTGGCCGCGGTGGGCAAGATAGCGCCCCAGCTCGGTGGCCACCACCCCGCTGCCGCCGTAGGTCGGATAGCAAACCATCCCGATTTTCAAGCAGTCCCCGCGCGGAGCGCCAGACAGTCTATTGCAGTTTTCCACAGGGATTTCCACAAGCCATTCCTGCGCCAAAAATAGGGAACGCGCACAAAAGTCGCGTCTTTCTTGCCGTTGCTTCACCCTTCCCGTTTGGGGAGATTCTGTGGAAAAAGCCCCCGTTTCTGTGGAAAAGTTGTGAACAACCGCCCCTCAAATCCCTTTCCCCGCTTTCTCCCGAAAATGGGCAACCGGATCCTCGATCGCTGGAATCCCCCGCATCACAAACGCCTCGCCATAGTTTTCCCCAATCAGTGTGCCCCAAAATCTCGCGACCGATTCAATGAATTGATCGAACCCTTTTCGGCTCAGCCGTGTTTCTGGTCCCTCGAACTCCGGATTGTAAAACTGAGACTTGTAGGCGCGCATGGCGGCCATTTTCTTCTCGATCGTTTCGTTGATCGGCACAACGAACGACGGCGTCGGCGGCGCCGCCAGCGTCCCGCCGACGAACTCGATCAGCGCCGCGGGACCGAACCTCTCCTGTCCCGTATCGAATCCGGCGACATTGGCAAAGAAGCAGGCCTCGCGCACCAGCTGACAGGCGCGGCGGTGGTCGGGATGGCGTTCATCGGGCCCATGGGAAAAAATCAGGGTCGGGCGCTCGGCGCGAATCAATCGCACCAGCTCCAGACGATGGCCCGGATCCAGCCCAATCCGGCTGTCGCCCAGATCGAGCGCGATGCGTTTGGTCAGACCCAGAATGCGGGCGGCTTCGGCGGCTTCGGCGCTGCGCATTTCGGGCGTCCCTCGGCTGCCGCACTCCCCGCGCGTCAGGTCGGCAACCGCCACACGGTAACCGCGCTCGGCTAACTTCGCCAGCGTCCCCCCCATTAACAACTCACAGTCATCCGGGTGCGCACCTATCGCTAAAACGTCCATCCCATCCGCTCCGCCGGTTGCGTCCATTGCCAACTCGCAGAAACATCCCTCGCCCATCCTGTCAAATCAAGCCTTTATCGGAAGCCTATGCACAAAGCCAGGCGATTCCATGGCAAGGGCCGGGTTCCACCCCTAGAACATCCCATGTCGTGTTGGAGCTCCGGGCTACGTTGGGTGCGTCGAAACTTGTCGGCCGAAAACGGCAGCACGGCTGCCGCAGTCCAAAGCAAAAGCATTCCGCTTCGCCGGATCAGGGCAAACATTTTGGAGTGCGGCAGCCATGCTGCCGCTTTTCTGCAACGGTTCATCGCAAGACAACCTATCGCCCCCGGCTTTTACGGCCGTCTTGGAATCTTTCAGCTTGAAATATAGCTATCCTGCGAAGAGTATTTTGTCGTGGCAGCAGGCCGCGGTGGTTCATAACCCCACCGTCCTAGCGTGGGTTGCCGATCATAGTCCCGCTCTTCAGAGCGGAGGGGCGGCGGTGTCCTTCGATCCCAAAAACCGTTTCAACGGTTTCCCCTGACAGGAGAGGACGCGCATGGCGCGTCACGCACGCAAGAAGAGATTTCACGAAGAGAACGCGGGATTTGTTCACTTGTATGGTCTGCGATTCAGGGACGACAAGGCAAGAGGAGAAGAGAAAACCATTGAAACGGATTCGGAATCTGCAGTAACGTCGAGATTCCCCGCTCTGAAAAGCGAGGTCGGAGACGGAGAAAAAACGCTCTGGCAAGAAGTCCAGGGCAATGATTCGGACATCATCCTTTCAGGAGGCACCCCCATGGCCGGTATCGGTTTCCACACCGACGCATTCAACAGCAGCAACTGGAGTTTCGAGCAGTGCATGCAATGGGCGCAGAAACACGGTCTGAAATTCATCGAGTGTGGTTTGATTGACGGTTGCGCCTATATTCAGGCGCTCGGCTATTTTCCCCACATCGCCTCGTACGAAGACCCCGTTCAGCTGCGCAGGCAAATGGACAAGTATGGACTGCAATTCTCGCAGATTGACGCCGCCTTTCCGATGAGTCTTCCCGAAGGCGCAACCATCGGTGTCGAATATGTCAAGCACGCCATCCGCTATGCCAAGCTGGTCGGCGCACCCTGCGTGGACACCACCGACAATCGCACCAAACCCGAAGGCATGACCGAGCGCGAAGCGATGGCCCACATGAAGCGCTGCTATGTGGACATTGTGCGGATGGCCGAGGCCTACGGCATCATCGTCAACATCGAGCCGCATGGCTATTTCACGACGAAGCCGAAATTCATGGCCGAGATGCTGGACTTCTGCCAGTCGCCCTGTCTGCGCATGAATATGGACACGGGCAACACCTTCATCGCCGGGCAGGATCCGGTGGCGTTTGTCGAGCAGTTCAAGGATCGCATCAGCCACTGTCATGTGAAGGATGTCTCGCCCGCGCTGGCCGAAGCGATTCGCGGCAAGGAAACCGGCATCGCCATCAGCGTCTGCGCCATTGGCGACGGTGTGAACGCCGACAACATCCGCAAGTGCGTCGAGATTCTTTTGAAGAACGGCTACAAAGGCTGCTTCAGCCTCGAATGCGAAGGCAGCGGCGGACTGATCGAAAAGAGCCTGGCATGGTTCCGCGGCGTGTTGAAGGATGCGGAAAAGACGGTGAAAAAGAAGAAATAAGAGAGAACGACAGCCGCTTCCGCAAATGTTGCTGATTTTCCTTATTCCACCCTCTCGTCATGGCGAGAGGGGCGTGAAAAGTGTAGCCATACTCGCGGCCCAGCGATAGGCTTCGGAAAAGCAAAAGGTCTATTCATAAGCTTTCAAGGCAATCTCGTTCACTTTTCCGAATTGCTCCAGGGGTTTTTTCAAGTCGGCGCGATTCCCGACCACCACAAGGATCATTTGGTCGGGATGGAGATACTGTTTTGCTGCGCGCAGAACATCGTCCTTGGCCACTGCATTGATCTTGTCTATGTACGTATCCAGAAAATCCTCCGGGTAGCCGTAGTAGGCCAGCCGCACCTGCTCGGTCACAATCTGCTGGGGTGTTTCAAATCGAAAAATGAAGCTGTCGCGCAACGCCGCCTTCGACCGCTCCATCTCGTCGTCGCTGATGGGGTCTGTCGCCATGCGCTGGATAATCTCTTGCATGACCGAAATGGCTTCCGTCGTGCTTTCGGACTTGGTCTGGCACCAGGCCATGAAGCGGCCGCGGTCGGTGTCGTCGGTCAATACCGATCCGACCGAATACGCCAGGCCTCGATTCGAGCGGACTTCGCGCCCGAGGCGGCAGGTGAAAATCCCGCTGCCGAGAATGCGGTTCATCACCGTCACGGCGTAATAGTCGGGATTATGGCGGCGGATGCCCAAATGGCCAAATTGGATGTAGGCTTGCGGCTGATCCTTGTGAACGAGATTGACCGACGGCTCGTTCCGTTCGGCCAGCGGGGGAATGGGAGGGAAATCCAGGTCGCCTTTCGGCCAATCGCCAAACAGACGTTCGAGTGCGGCGATGAGCGTTTGGGTGTCGAAATCGCCGGCAAATCCCGCAATGATGTTGTTGGGATGGAAATAGCGCGCGTGAAACGCCAGCAGGTCGTTGCGCGAAATGCGCCCGACGGTTTCGAGGTCCGGCCGCCGGCCCCACGCGGGGCTGCTGGCGTAAAGCAGCTTGTCAAACTCGCGCGCGACAATCGTGTCGGGGTCGTCGTTTTCCCGCCGGATGGATTCCATCAGTTGCCGCTTTGCCAGGTCGAGCTTATCCTCGGCGAACTGCGGGCGGCGCAGGATGTCGTTCAACAGGTCCAGGACTTCGTCGAAGTCCTTGCTCAGACACTGGACGTCCACCGTGCCTTCCTGGCGCGCGATCGAGGACTCGATCGAAGCGGCGAGGAATTCCAGACGCTGGTCAATCTCCTCGGCTTTGCGAGTTGTCGTGCCGCCGGTTCGCAGCACCTTTCCGGTCAACCCCGCCAGGCCTGCCTTGTCCGCCGGCTCCAAAAGCGCGCCGGTGCGGATTTTGAAATGTGCGGACACCAGAGGCAGCTCGTGGTTTTCCAAAGTAAAGATGACCATGCCGTTCTTGAGGACCGTGCGGACAGGCTTAGGCCGATCGAATTTCAGCGGCTCGAACCGCAGTTGCCGCGGATGGCGCGGGAGGGTCGAGCATGCGCAAAGCCCGGCGAGAGCGAGAATGCCTGCAAAGCGGCCGCGACGGACCCAGCCGCCAAGTGTTTCAACGGTTCGCATCGTCTTTTCCTTTCTTCGCCTTCTTTTCGCCCGGAGAGATCGGCACGATTTCCCCGACCGTCCGATTCGTGGCCGTGAAATACTTTTTCGCCACGCGCCGCACGTCTTCCGCTGTCACCGCATCGATCTTGTCCAGATGCGTTTGCATGATCCGCCAATCGCCCAGCACCGCCTGATAGTAGGCCAGCCGATTGGCCAGCCCCCGGTTGGATTGCAGGCCGCGCAGGAAATCCGCGCGCAGATTGTTGCGCACCTTCTGCAACTCCTCGCCGTCCGGCGGATTCGTAATCAACGTCTCCATCACTTCGTAGATAGCCTGTTCCACTTCGCGCGTCGGATGCGGATGAATCGGCGTGGCCTCGACCCCGAACAGGTTGGGATAGCGGTTCGTTGGAACCGTAAAGCAGCTGACCTCGGCGGCCAGTTTGCGGTCGCGCACGATTGTCTGATAAAAGCGCGACGTGCGGCCCCGCGACAACACCGCGTCTATCACGTCGAACACTGCCTCGTCCGGATGGAGTGGACTGGGCTTGTGCCAGCCGATAATCAGCCACGGCTTGGCGTCCCATTCGACCACGACGCGGCGCTCGCCGCGCTGCTCAGGTTCCTGCGTGACAATCGGAGGCGGGAGCGGGCGTTTGGGCAGCCGGCCGAAGTATTGCGCCACAATTTTCTTGCAGGCCTCGATATCCAGATCGCCGACCAGGGCCACCGTCGCGTTGGCCGGCACGTAGTATTTGTTGCGAAACTCCTCGGCCTGCCGGCGCGTCACCGCTTGAATGTCCGACATCCAGCCGATGGTCTGATACCGCGCCGGATGTGCCAGAAAGGCCGTGGCGATAAAATCCTGATACAGCCAGCCCATCGGCTGCGTCTCGATGCCGAGGCGATGCTCCTCGCATACCACATCGCGCTCCGAGTAAAACTCGCGCAGCACCGGGTTGAGCAGCCGGTCGGATTCGATCCAGGCCCACAGAAGCAAGCGGTTGGACGGCAGGCTGACATAGTAGTTGGTGCTGTCCTTGCCCGTCGAGGCATTGAGGCCCGACGCCCCGTTTCGCACATACAGGTCGTCCAGTTCATCCTTGACCACAAAGCGGCGGGCTTCGCTTTCGAGGTCCTTGACCTTCTGCTGCAATTCGGCCACCCGCTTGGGGTCCGTGCGCTCGCCTTTGGCGAGCTCGCGCGTAAGTTCCTCGGCCGCCTCGTCAATTCGCTGCAGATACGGCCGCTCGCGCCGCCAGTTCGTAACGCCCAGCGTGCGCGTCCCCTTGAACGCCATGTGCTCGAACAGATGGGCCAGCCCTGTGATCCCGGGCACTTCGTCCACGCCGCCGACCCGGAACGTGATATTCGCGCTGAAAACCGGCGCGCCCTCGCGCCGCACCAACAAAAACTTCATCCCGTTGTCGAGCGTGTATTCGACCACGCGGTCTTCCAGCCGAAACGCCCCGGCACACCGGGCAAGGCTTTCGGCGGCGACCCAGAGCAGAATGACCATCCAGCGTTTGATTTGCATCGCGGCGACCTCTTACAGGTTTCTCCGTTTTCCCCCGTTGCCGATTAGTTTTTATCGCGGCTTTCCAAGTCAATGGGAATTCCGTTTCCGGTGCATTTGCCTCTCCCCCTCTTGCACGCTGCTGCACATTTGGCTAAACACGGCACTTGACAAAGATCTCCTCGACAAGCCAACATTGAGGCAAATCTGAGGGGAGGCAGGACTTGCAAAAAGCCCGAGCGCTTCTATCTTTTATCATAGCATCGTAGGTGTCAAAGAGGTGCTGGATTTTACTCGCCACAACACGTGTAAACGGAGGAGCCGAACATGAGCGAGTACGTATTTGGCAACGAGATGAGTCGAAGGGAAGCCCTGAAAGCCGGACTGCTGGGGGCCGCCGGACTGCTGTTCGGCCAAAGCCGCCATGCCGAAGCCGCTGCGGCAGCGCAACCGCCGGCCGCTGTCGCAACAAAACCGGCTAAGGCCAGGGCGGTTATCCAAATCTGGATGTGGGGGGGGCCGTGTCATATAGACACGTTCGACCCCAAACCCGATGCGGGCTATGACTATACCGGCCCATTCAAGACCGCGATCCCGACAAATGTGGATGGGATTCAGATCAATGAATTTCTGCCTCTGCTGGCCAAACAGGCCGACAAGTTTTCTATCATCCGCAGTATGACGCACGGGAACAATTCCCATGAGACCGCCTCCTATATGGTGCAGACCGGCCGGAAACCCGACCGGCTGGTGTATCCGTGCGCGGGGGCTGTCGTGGCGTTGTTCAAAGGCTACGACCGCGGCTATCAGGGGATTGTGCCGCCGTATATCGTGCTGACACGCCCGCAGGGGCGTTTCTCCGAGGCCGGGTTCCTCGGGCAAAAATACAAGCCGTTCGCCACCGGCGGCGATCCTGCCCGCACGCCGTTTGCCGTCGAGGGCATTGTGGCCCAGGGCATCTCGGATCAGCGTCAGGAGAGCCGTCGTCAGTTGCTCCACTCGCTGGATTCGCTCGGAAAAGCGCTGCCGAACAATCCCTATCTGGCACGGCTGGACGCCGCCGAATCCAAAGCCTACGACCTGATGTTCGGCGAGGCGCGGAAGCTGTTTGACCCGGCGCAGGAGAAGGATGAACTGCGCGACAAGTATGGGCGCAACACGTTCGGCCAGTCGTGTCTGGTCGCTCGCCGTCTGGTCGAACATGGCGTCCCGTATGTGACGATCAACTACCAGGGGTGGGATACCCACAAACAGCACTTCGAGATCATGAGGAAAAAACTGCCCGAGTTGGATCAGGGCATGGCCACCCTGTTGCAAGACTTGGCCGATCGCGGCTTGCTCGACAGCACGATTGTCTGGTGGAGCGGCGAGTTCGGCCGGACGCCGCGCGTGCAGTGGGAAGCGCCATGGAACGGCGGCCGGGGCCACTATGGGAACTGCTTCTGCGCGGTCGTTGCCGGCGGCGGATTCAAAGGCGGCCGGGTTGTCGGAGCCTCCGACAGCAAGGGAATGGAAGTGGCCGAGCGGCCGGTCTATCCTCACGACCTGATCGGCAGTATGTACGAGTTGCTGGGCATAGACCCGGAAGGGCCGATGCCCAATCCGCGCGGCATGGACATCAAGGTGCTGCCGACGGTGGCCGACGGCACGCAAAGCGGCGGCCGGCTGAAAGAAATCATGTAGCACGCGGCACGGTTTCTGCAGATTCCACAGATTCGTTTCCGATCGGTCGGAT
>JADFCW010000243.1 GCA_017161705.1 Candidatus Sumerlaeota bacterium
TTTGGAATTCACGGTGCAAAACTGAAAGCGCTTCAAGTCAACTCAAAATACATGCATTTATATGGAGCATTCCATGTTTGGTTGCGGCTATACGCCGCGTCAGGTGCGTTGAAACTTGTCGAGCAAAAGCGGCAGCATGTGGCTGCCGCTTTGCGTTCCTGTTTCATCGTCCTCTTGGTTTTAATGCCGATAGAGGAACTCCTTGCTGTTGACCAGCGCCCAGGCGAGATCGTTTGCCGCTTGAGTCGAGTTGATGCCGGGGGTTTGAAAGTACTGCTCGGCGGCTGCAAACTCGGCCTGTGTCGGGTAGCGCGACAGGATTATCAAGTACGTGCCGCTGATAATCTGGGCGCGGTTTCCCTTGGCCGCAGTCGCCAGATTGCGCAATCGCGGGCTTTGTTCGATTTTCCGCTGAACATCGCTGGAGTTCAGCAGGTGCAATCGCTGGGTGTCTGTCGGCTGGTTGTTGCGTTCCGACTCGAGACCGGTGTCGCGCGCGGGCCGGCCGAACATTTCAAGGAATGAGCTGCTGATACTGCCGTCGGCCAGTTCAATGGTCCGTTTCTCGCTGGGAATAAATGTGAACGGTTCCGGGATGGCGCTTTCGTAGTTTTCGCCCGATCCGCCGATCCAGTTCAGGGCGTCAATGAGCACTTCGGCGTCCAGACGCCGCACGGGATAGTAGGCAAACAGCGCCTCGGCCTCGGGGATGGTTGTGCGCGGCACGGGCGACTGCTGATAGGTGCGCGAATTGACGATCAGCCGGAAAAGGTGCCGCAGGTCATAGTGAGCCTTGACCAGTTCCTTTTCTAAAAGGGCGAGAAGCTCGGGATTGACCGGCGGATTATCGGGCCGGATGTCGTCGGGTTCGTGAATAATCCCGCGTCCCATCAGCCAATACCACACGCGGTTGGCAATGCTGCGGGCAAACCAGGGATTGTCGGGCGCAATCAGCCAATCGGCGAACACCTGGCGCGGGTCTGTGCCCGCGGGAATGGTGACCTTGCGGCCGTCGGGGAAAACAGCTTCCAGCGGTGTGGTGGAGGCTGGAGTGAGCGAGACAATTTCCTCCTTCCACTCGCCCGTCGGCCGATATTCGATGCGGGAGAAGAACGCGGCCATGCCGGTGCGGCGGTCCTGCGGCCAGCTGTCCAGACGCGTGCCCATGAAGGTCAGGGCTACGGCAGTGGCGATGCCGATCGGCTCGCGGCTTTGGACGGCGCGATAGAAATTGACCGGAGGGACGCGAAAGTTGCTTCCGCTCGATGTGAGCAATGCGCGGGCGAATTGGTCGTAAGGCATGTTGGACGCCACGGCGTCGTGAATCCACCGGTGATACGCTTGGACGGCGTTGGGCCAGAGGTTGATGGGAAACTCCGCCTTGACCCGCAGAATGTCGCACCACTTCAACGCCCAATAGTCGGCGAATTCTTTTCGCTGAAAAAGCGCCTCGATCAGAGCCGCCCGCTTGTCGGCATTGCGATTGTTCAGAAATTGAAGCACGACTTCCGGCTCCGGCAACGTGCCGATAAGATCGAGATACACGCGGCGGATAAAGACTTCGTCAGAGCAAAGATTCGCCGGTGTAATTCCGCGTTCCTCGAGCTTGGCCAGAACCGCTGTATCAATGGCGTTGAACGGTGTAAAGGGGCCGCTGTTGGGGGCATCGTAAATGGCGGCGTTCCGAAGGATGGCCGCGGGCGTTGGCGCGGGCGCGGATGTGGGACGCGGCGTAGTGCGGAACGGACCGCTGCGTCGGGGGCCGGCGGTTGGAGCGGCCGTTGCCGCGCCTTTTTCTGCGCCCGATTGCGGCCTGGCATTTTTGGCCGCTGCAGCCGCCTGTGCCCGGCGTACCAAAGCCGGCACCCCCTTGTCGGTCTTGCTTCGCTTGGCGCCGCTTTTCACCTGGCTCCAACCGGCGGCAGCAAGCAGCAGCATGGTCAGCAGGACTGGAATGCTTTTTCGTGCACGCTTGCTCATTCCTCGATCCTCCGTTTCCACCCTGCCTTGCGTAAATCTGCCGCTGCACCGGAGATTAAGAATGGCCCCACGCTTCCGGGAGAACATAAGCGGGCCGGCGCGCCGATGCAAATCAATTCTGATGCGACTCAACCACGAGGGTGCGAGAGCGTCTGGTTTTGGCGGCGGTTCTCGGCGGCCGAATCAACGCGCTCACGGGTACGGGCCGCAACTCCATCGCATCCAGACCGGCGAGGATCTCTGGCATGGCGGCGGCGGTGGCGGGTTTGGCGGCGTGAAACAGAACAATGGCGCCGTCGAGAAAATCCTTTGGGTCGTGGGCGCGCGGCGGGTGAAGCACGCGCTGGGCAATGTCCTGCGGTGTTTTCGCCCGGCCGACGGCGTCCAGGCTGTCGAGAGTCCAATAGACGCATTGCCAGCCGGCCTCCGCGGCGGTGTCGAGCACCCGGCGATCGCGGTCGCCGTAGGGCGGGCGAAAATAGGGAAGCGGCCGCCGGCCAATAACGTCGGCCACGGCGCATGCGGTCTTTTCCAACTCTTCGACGATCTGTTCGGGCGCCAATTCGGGGAACGGCCGATGGGTGTAAGAATGGTTAAAGACCTCATGGCCGCCGCGCGCAATTCGCGCCAGCGCTTCGGGATAACGCCGCGCCCACTGGCCGGTGACAAAGAAGGTGCATCGGGCGCGGCGGGCGCGGAGAGCATGGAGCAGGTCGTCGAGGGCACCCACGTCGGCGCCGGCGTCGAACGTCAGCGCGATGCGTCCGTATCCGCGAATGCCGCGCCGAATCTCTTTGGCCGTCTGACCGGCCGGGAGGCTGACGCGCCGCGGCAACGGCAGCACGATCACATCGCCGACTTCCATTTCCGCGGGTTCGAGGGACGGATTGCACCGCAGCAGCAGATCGTAGTCCATGCCGTAGCGTTCGGCGAGAAGGCTGAGCCGGTCGCCGGCGGCCAGCACATAGCTGGTCAGGCGGATATTGGCGCGGGTGGGGGCGGGCCGTTCGGTCCCGCCGCCGCCGTCGGTCGCCGGTTGCGCGGCGGCTGCGAAAAGCCAGCAGCAGAGGGCCGCCAGCACTCCTGCAATCGGCCGCGATTCTTTTTGGTCCCACCTCCAACGTTCTGCAACGCGATTCCCGCTTCTTACCCACCGCAACCCGCCGTTCACAACCCACCTCTCAGCTCTTTTTCTTCTTGTCCATGCGATCCGACTGTGGTCGAGTGCCAACAGCATTGCAACGCGTTATGCGAGGCATTCGGAGAAATCCACTATGGCCACCGGAAACGATTTGCCGAAAACGGGCCTCAGAATTGCAACCGCCGCTGTATGGAGCGCCCTGCTTGTTTTGAGCGTGTCGTGCCTACATGTGCCGGGAATTCAACCGCAGCCTGATGTAGTATTCCCCCGCCTCGATTCGGCACGCGAGCAGTTTCACTACGCGGCCAACTATGACGCCAACACGCTGGTTGGCGGCGACCCGCAGAAGGGCGAACAGCGCCTGCTGCGCATCATCGCCGCCTATCAAATGGTAGTGGATCATTTTCCCGACGATCCGATCTATACTCCGCTGGCCAAAGCCGGCATTGCCAATTGCTATTTCAAGATGAAGAAATACCGGAAGGTGATTGCGCTTTTCAAGGAATTGGAGGAGGAGTATCCGAATTATCCGTTTATCCACGCGGAGGCCGAATGGAAAATCGGCCGCGCCTATGACCTGCTCGGGAAAAGCGCCGAGGCCAAACGCCACTACAAGCAGTGTATAGACACGTTCAGCCGCAGCGGCAACGAGCAAATCCAAACCATCGTCGCCGCGTGCCGGCAGTATTACATTCAACCCTCCGTCCCCCTGCCTGCTCGGCCGCGGTAATGGCGCGTCCGTGTCCCCCCGGCGGTGCGATAGATTTCGCTTGATCTTGGCCGCCAACCACGTTTCCCTCATTTACCGCCGCGCAGTTGGGACTTGTGCAACTGCGGCGGCCGCAGACTCGGCAATGAACTTTGTCCTGGCGAGGGGAAGTCCATGATTCCATGCCGGCCCGTGTTCATCGGGCTGATCGGTTTGGGGCTGATCGTCACTGCAGGCTGGGCGGCATCAGCCAAACCGCAGTATCCGCCCTTCCTGCCTGTTTCGGAAATCCGGCCCGGCATGAAAGGCTACGGCCTGACCGTTTTCAACGGCACAACACCCGAGCGCTTCGACGCCGAGGTGCTCGGCGTCATGCACAACGGCGTGGGCGCCGGCATAGACATGATCCTCGTGCAGCTGGATCATCCGCGCCTGCGCGATATTGGCGTGATTGCCGGCATGAGCGGCAGTCCCGTGTATATTCGCGACCGGCTGATCGGCGCCGTTGCCTATGGGTTTCAGTTTTCCAAAGTCGCGATAGCGGGACTGACGCCCATCGAGCCTATGCTCAACGTTTATGAGAAAACCTCGCTCGAAGCACCGCCGCGCGACATTGCCCTGGGGCCGATGGAATTTGTTCGCCCGGGCGAACCGGTTTCGATCGAGCCGGCGCTATCGTTGGAATCCCGCGAGCCGGTTCGTTTGCGCGTCGCCGATCTTCCGGAGGCCGCGCGCCGGTTGTTTGTGCCGGATACGCCGGACCTCTGTTTTCAGCCGCTCTCTATCCCGGTGATGGTTTCCGCCTGTTCGCGCCAGACCGCGTCGGTGTTCGAGAAAACTTTCCGGCCTCTGGGTATGGAACCGGTGTTTGTGCCGATGGGAGCGGCGGCGCAGGCTGCCGATGCAGTCTCGACGGTGCCGCTGAGCCAGGGGAGCGCCATCGGCATTCCCTATATGCTGGGCGACCTCAGCGCAGGCAGCATCGGCACGGTCACGTATTTGGACGGCAAGCGGCTGGTGGCGTTCGGGCATCCGGCCACCGCGCGCGGGCCAGTGGCCTATCCGATGGGCACGGCGCAGATTCACACGACAGTGCCGAGCGTGATGCGGCCGTTCAAGATGGGCGAAATGATCGGCTTGTCCGGCAGCATCCATCAAGACCGTCTCACAGGGGTGGGCGGAGTAATTGGGACCATTCCATTCATGGTGCCCGTGACGATTCGTGTGATTCACGAACCCAGCCAGACCGACCGGACTTATCGGTTCAAGGTCATAGACCACCGGTTGTTTGCGCCGCGGATGATCATGGCGGCGCTGGTCGAGGCGTGCACGGCCGGCGACCGCAGCGAGGGCGACCAGACGGCCGCGATTCGTTATCGGATCGAAACCGACACGGGACAGGTCATCGAGAAGAACCTGATGGCGGCCAGCTCGTCGGCCATTATGAGTCCTTCGATGACCCTGCTGTCGGACCTCGCGCCCATTTACAGCAACGAGTTTGCCGTGCGGTCGGTGCGCAGCGTGACGGCCGAGGTGCGATTGAGCGAGGGCCTGAAGATTGCCGAGTTGCGCAGTGCGTTCGTGGACCGCACGATTGTCAAACCGGGAGAGAGCGTTCAGGTTTCGCTGTATGTGCGTCCGCTGCGCAAGGAAACCGAGCGCGTGACTGCCGTGCTGCAGGTTCCCTCTCATTTGCCCAACGGCCGCTACAACGTAGCGGTGTGCGATGCGCGGCAACGCGAGGGGGCCGAGATTGTGCGGGCGCCTGGGCTTTATCGTCCGCGCGCGTTCGACGACGTCGTGCGGCTTCTGCGCCTCCATTTCCGGCAGGACCGCCTCTATATCATGCTGACCAGTCCCGACGGCGGCGTAACCATAGACGGCGCGGAATTCGACCTTCTGCCGCCGACCATCCAAATGACGCTCAGCCAGCTGCGCGACCGCGAAAAAATCACTCCGACCATCGGCCAGTTGCTGGCCGAAACCACGGTGGACTTTCCGTACATTGTCAGTGGAAATCAGATTCTGCAGATTGAAGTGGATCGGCGCGGAGGCCGATAGAAAAGGAGATCCCCCTGTGCGGCTTCTTCCTGGTTTCGAGCGTGCGGTTTCAAGCACGGTTTCCCGCTTGGGGCGAATTCGATTTCTCGCGGCGACGGCCCTATTGGCGCTCCTGCCGTCGGCCGTACGCGCTGTGCAGACCCAGCTGGCGCGCACGGATTCCTATGACGAGCTGGCGCCGGGCGAACTGCACGGTGTGTCGCTGAGCCACTTGGGGCGCCTGACACCGGCCCCCGAAATCCGGCAGATCTACCGCGCCGACGCCGAGATTTTCTGGAGCATCGCCGCTGCGCCCGACGGCCGCGTGTTCTACGGCACGGGCCACAGCGGCAGAATTTTCATGACCGACCGGAACAGCAGCGGCTCGCTGTTTCTCGACCTCAAGGCTCCCGAGGCGACGGCGTTATGCTTCCATAAGAACGGGCAATTGTATGTGGGCACGTCGCCCGACGGCAAACTGCTCGTGTGCGACAAGCCCGGCACGGCCACGCTGGTCTTTGAAACCGGGGAAAAATACATCTGGGACCTGATCGCCGACGCCGCCGGCAATCTGATCGTGGCAACAGGGCCCAAAGGCAAAATCTTCAAAGTCAACCCGGCCAAGCGCAAAGGCGAATTGCTTTTCGACGCCCCCGACGACAATGTCCTTTCGCTGGCGTTCGACCCCAAAGGGCGACTTCATGCGAGCACGCAGGGCAAGGGGCGCATCTATCGCTGGGACGAGGACCGCGCGACCACGCCGGTGGTGATTTTCGAGGCGGCCGACGACGAAGTGCGCCGAATCGCCATAGACCCGAAGGGGAATGTGTTCGCAGCGGTCAACAGCGAGGTGATGGCGCGCCGCGCCGTCTCAACCATGGCGGCTCAGAGCGCGGCAGCCAGTGCGGGCAGCCCCCGCCCGCCCGAGGGGCCCTCGGGCAGCGGAGCCGAGCCGCCGCGACCACCGACACCGCCCTCCGCGGCCGGCCGCAGCGAAATCTTTCTCATCGACACCGAGGGATTTGTCCGCTCGCTGTGGCGGGTTTCCGAGGCGCCGACGCACAGCATGATTTACGACGAGGGGCGCGAGAGCGTGCTCATCGGCGCCGGCAACAAAGGCAAGCTGTTCCGCCTGGACGCCAAAGGAAATTACTCGATTGTTCTGAGCGTTCGCGAGGAGCAAATCCACGTTCTGCGCGCCGCCGGGAAGCAGGTCTTTCTGGCCACTGGAGGACCAACCCTCATCCACTGCCTCGGCGAGTCTTTATCGCGCCGCGGCGAGTATCTCTCGCCGGCTATCAACGCTAACGCCTCCGTGCGCTGGGGCACGCTTCGCCGCGACGGCACCGGTGTGGACGCCATCGAGATCGAAACCCGCAGCGGCAACACCAAAGAACCGGACACGACGTGGTATGATTGGGCGCCGGTGCGATGGAGCGACGGCCCGAAGGACGGCAAAATTCAAAGCCCTGTCGCCCGCTATCTGCAGTGGCGGGCCAAATGGAACGTGGGCCGCACCGCCGACCGTCCGCCCGAACTGGACCTGGTCGAGGTGTTCTATGCGCCCGACAATGTCGCCCCGCAGATTCGCCGGATTGACATCAAGAAGGCCGGCAGCGCGGGCTCGCCTTCTCCCCGCCCGCCCGATATGCCGTCGGCCCCGACTTCACTGGCCGCCATGATAGGCGGTGCAAGTTCCGGCGCGCCCCCGACGGCGTCGGCGCCTTCCACGGGCCGCGATTTCCAGGTCGGGGAAAACTCCAACCCGAAACGATTCGACATCACGTGGCAGGTCAGCGATCCCAACAACGACCCGCTCGAATCGGCGCTTTACTTCAAAGCCGAGGACGAAAAAACCTGGAAGCTGATCGAAGAGAAACTGACGCAGACCAAATTTACCTTCGACACCAGTTCCCTGCCCGACGGCGTTTATCGCATCAAAGTTGTGGTCACCGACCGTCTGGCCAATTTTGCTCCTAATGTTCGCAGCGATGAAATGATCAGCGACTTATGGATCGTGGACAACACGCCGCCGCAAATCGAAAAAACCCGCGCCTATCTTGTCCGCGACGCCGACAAGACCAAGTGGCGCGTGGCCGCTCGTGCCGCCGACGCCGTCTCCATTATCGCCGGCGCCAAATACAACGTGGACGGCGGCAAGTGGCAGGTTCTGGTTCCCACCGACGGTTTGTTCGACGACCGCAGCGAGGCGTTTGAGTTCGATGTCTCCGAACTCAAAGACGGCGGCGAGCATGTCGTGGGCTTGATTGTCACCGATCGCGAGGGCAACTCCACGGTGGACAAAGTCTTGCTGCGGCCTTAGGCGGACGGAGTTCGGCGGCGGGTTGATCCTTCTGTCCTCTCCGTACAGTTGTCCCCTAAGAGACCGTGCGCCACATTATTCAATACAAGGAGCACGCCAGTATGCAGGTATCGGAATTTACAATCGAGCCACTGACGGATTTTTCAAAGCCGGAAAACCGGCAGGCGATGGAACAAGCCATCGCCAGGGTAGAAACCATGCTCGGCCGCGAGTGGTCGCTGGTGCTCGGCGGCGAGCGTGTCAACGCCAAGGATCAATTCCTCTCGCACAATCCTTCGGACCCCGACCAGGTTATCGGCGTGTTTCAAAAAGCCACGCAGACCGAAGCGCAGCGGGCCATCGAGATCGCCGACCGAACGTTCGAGACGTGGAAACGGACGCCGGCCGAGGAGCGCGCTCAGATTTGCTTCCGCGTCGCCGACTTGATGCGCAAACGCAAATTTGAACTGTCTGCGTGGATGGTCCTCGAGGTAGGAAAGAACTGGGCCGAAGCCGATGCCGACACCGCCGAAGCCATTGATCTGGTCGAGTTCTACGGCCGCGAGGTGCTTCGCTACGCCGAAGAACAGCCCCTGGTGCGCATTCCCACCGAGCG
>JADFCW010000244.1 GCA_017161705.1 Candidatus Sumerlaeota bacterium
ATAGCCGCCGATCAAATTTCCGCCGCAGATGATCCGGCTGATCTTCACCTTGCCGATCTGCCCTTGCGGCAGCGTTTTCGCACCGCCCGCGGAGGGCAAGGGATCCGAGGCCGGTTGTGGGCCGGCCGCCTGTGCCAGCAACGCGTTTTCTTCGAGACTCAACGCCAGCGTTCCCGCCGCGGCACCCAAAAGTGATTTGTTCAGAAATCCACGCCGTGTAACATGTTCCCCCATTGCAATCCTCCAAAAAATGCCCTGCGTTCAGGCGGGCCAACTGAGTAAAACCAATGCTCTTTCTTGTCTGGAAAGTCAACTGTTGTCTTGAAAGGAAGTAAAAAAACAAGGGCGCTGCGGGAGAGGAAGGGACAGGGGGAACAGGGAAAGCCGTATGAACAAAGGGGATTACACTGTCGCTGGATTATTTGCCCATGCTGTCCATTTCATCTCTCTCGCTTCCAGTTTCTCTTTGTTCATTGATTCATTGCATTGGGCGCGGCGAAAACTCCACTCCCAATTCATAGGCTCCCAGATCCGGCGCGCCTGTCAATATTCGGGGCAAGAGCGTCCGGTGAGGGCCATAGCAGCGGTCCACCGTTACGGTTCGTTTCCCTCCGTCGCCGTCGACATACTCGAGGAGTTCCGGTCCCCGATTTATACAGGGCGAATCGGGCCGCAGGCGAAAATCGCGGCTGGCCAAGTCCACAAATCCGGGTTCTTCACCCCGAAGCGTATCGTAGAATTCTCCGGTGAGCAGGGCGCTTTTGGGCACCCAGTTGCGGCTGCCGGTTGGCGGGGCGGCTCCGCGCGAACTTGCCGCAATTCGGTCGCTGCCATAGAAAATGTTGCCGTGCAAAACCGCCCGCGCCTTCGGGTCGTCGAGTTGAACAAACTGAATGCGCGGGCTGCCTGCGACCAGCGTGTTGTGGAACATATAGAGCGTCCCGTCGTGCGAGCCGCCCAGCTCCGAGCCCATCAGGATGAACTTCCCGCGGTTGCCCGTTCGATTGGCTTTGCTCACCACGACGTTGCCGACCATGAGAACGTTGCTGTTGGGGCGGTCGGTTTCGCCTTTGCCGTCCACGGGCCCGACCTCGCCTTCGTTGGAGTCGGCAATCCAGTTGTACCAAAGTTCATTATAGTGGGCCCGGCTTTTGTAGTTCTGACCGTGGATGCTGTCGTGAATATAGCAGGCGCGCACGACGACGCGGTTGCCGTGCATGTAGAAGTTGTGCGAATAGCCGCTGAACTTCGGCGAACCGTTGAAAGCCACCTCGCACGCCTCGATGAGGGCGGTTTCGCGGTCGCCGCCGAAAATCCCCATGTCGCAATAGGTCACCTTGCAGTCGCGGATTACGGCATTGGTGGAATTGAACAGGCGAATGCCCGCGCCATTGTCGCCGTTGCGCGCGTTTTTGAATTCGAGATGCTCGACAATGATGTAGGCGCCGGCGAGTTCAAAAATTGCGCGCGGAATCGAGCCGCGGCCGGAGACATCCAAGCCCTCGCCGTCGAAAAGGGGCCGCTCTGATCCCACACCGCGGATGGTAATCGGCGCCGCAGGGGTTCCGCTGCAGGTCAGCCGCAGCACTTCGCGATAAGTGCCTGGATCAATTTCGACCACGTCGCCCGGCTGCAGATTTGCTGCCAGGGCCTTGAGACTTTTGTGCGGACGCGCAGAGCCGACCTGATAGGTTGCCGCAGGCAGCAAACGCGTTGCTGCTAGCAGCGCGACTATCAGCGTTGTGGGACCTCTCTGCCTCATTGTGATTTCCTCCGTTGTGGGCGGCAAGGACGACATGGGCGGAATAGGCAGAATGGACAATATGGACAGAGTGCGCGGGTAGGGGTTGCCGCAAATGGTTGGTTCTGCCCATGCCGTGCATGTTGTCCACCCGGCACTCAGGACACTCCTACTTTTCCACGGCTGCTTTCAACTTCCGATGCAACAAGTCAAACGTCCTGTCGCGGTCTATGGAAAAGATTCGTATCATTTGGCCATGCGTTTTCTTGTGGTCATAGAGCATGTCCCAGTTGACGCTCGGCGCGCTGACCGTTTCATACTTGATCAGAGATGGGTCAACGAGTGCGGCCACGTCACCAAGATCATAGAGCCCCTTCTTGGGCGACTGATAGCCCGCGCTGCGGAGCCGTATGTCGTGCAGATAGCGCCCCAAATCGCCATAGGGCATGATGCGTGCTTTAGCTTCCTCCATCGGGCACGTTAAGTCCGTCCCTGTGTCGAACAGCACCAGCGGCAACTCGGACTGAAATAAAATACGCACTGCTTTGAGATCGTTATAGGCGTTAAAATTCCAGCACTTGGTGGGCCATTGTGTCCGCCCGTGCCAAAAGGCAATGACGCGATCTTTGATGCGCGGCTCTTTTAGCCATGCCGCAGCCAAATCCGTGCATGCGCCAAGCGATACCACCCACAGCGGCTCTTGGCGGGTCGGGTCCATGGCGTGCTCGATAATGAAATCCACGCCTTCGGACGGCTCGGGCACGGCACTATACCGAAATGGATGGGAGCCGCGCTTTACCGGATACTTCCCTGCCATGCCCGCTTTGGCCAGGACGGTGTGAATTTCGGCGACCGATTTCTCGATGCCGTCCGGACCGCCGGAATCCCCGAAGTGCGCGCCGACAAAGCCCTCGATCGCCAGCCGCTCCGGCGACAGTAGCGCAAGCGCAATGGCATGCTGGTCGTCCACTTCGCAGGCGGCGTCAGAGTCAATGATAACGCGAAGTTTGCCTTCCGGCGGCGGCCACAAGGGTACAGCGCGCCGGTGGGCGGTTTCCCCGCGCACTGCGCAGACCGTCGCCAGAAAAATGCAAATTCCTATCCTCGCAAGAAGCCGCTTCATACCGCCGCCCTTCTCGTTTGCAATATTTGTCCGTTTTGCAACATCCGAGAGCGGGCTATATCCCGCTGTCTCCATAGTCACGCGTTACGTCGCCGTCGGCCTCCATGACCTCCAGCAGGCGCTTGTGCATGGCCTTCAAGATTGCCGCATGAGCGGGATCGTCGGCAAGGTTTCGGTCCTCGCAGGGGTCCTTGAGCAAATCATAGAGCGCCACGATGCGGCGGCCGGGGCCGACAACGTATTTGTATTGGTCGGTTCGCAGCATGCGCAGGGTGTTGGCCCGCTGACAGAACGCATAATCGCGCCACGGGACCGTCCGCCCCTCGATCAGCGGCCGAAGGGACTTGCCGTGGATATTCTCCGGCGCGGTCACGCCCGCATAGTCCAGAATCGTTGGCATGAAATCAATCTGGCTGACCGGCTGCCGGACTCGCGTGCCGGCCTGGATGCGCCCCGGCAGCCGCATCAGCAGCGGAATGCGGACCAGATCGTCGTAGCAGCCGGCGATAGACTTGCCGATGCAGCCGTGCGCGCCTGCCATATCGCCATGGTCGGACGTGAAGATGACCAAGGTGCTCTCGGTCAGTCCCAGTTCGTCGAGTTTTTTTAAGACTCGTCCCACCTGATCGTCTATGTACTTCACCATCCCGTGATAGATCGCCACATACTCGCGGACGCCTTCGGGACCGGCCAGATCGCCCAGACGTTTGCTCGCGCCGCGTTGATCCCAGGGCGGCAGATTTGTCGTGCCGGTCAGTTCGATTTTCTTGCGGTCAACGAGGCTGTAGTAGGGCTCGGGAATCACCCACAGATCGTGCGGGGGGATCCACGAGGCAGTGATCATGAAATTCTTGTTAGCGTTCTTTTCGAGCAATTCGATCACCTGGTTGGTGACAAGCGTTTCGGGCAGAAGATCGGGCGGAATCAGAGTGCGGCCAATGATGGAAATGTAGCCGAGAGGGTCTTTGTCCATAAAGGCATGATACGCTTTTTCGATGGCCGGGATCATCTCGACCGGTCGGGCGCGATATTTGCCCGGACTGGGATGGTTGGCAAATTTTTCGGCGGGCAAATGCGCGTCCAGAAACGCCTGATAGTCGCGCCGTGTCTTGCCTCCATACTCGAAGGATTCGTAGCAATCGAAGTCGCCCAGATCGCCGAGATGCCACTTGCCGCGAAAGGCAGTGGCGTATCCGCGGCGGTGAAGAAGGGTTTCGGTATTGGGAAAAGCATCCTGAGCGAGCGGCGCCTGGCGGTCGCCTTTTCCGCCGACATTCAACAGGATGCCGTGCCGGTGGGGATACACACCGGTGATCATCGAGGCGCGCGACGGCGAGCAGTAGGGTGTGACACAGGTGGCGTTTTCGAAGCATACGCCCTCGCGTCCGATTCGGTCCATGTTCGGCGTCTCAATATACGGATTTCCAGTCAGCGATAGTGAGCGATAATGCTGTTCATCGGTCATCAGAAACAGCACATTCAGACCGTCCGGGCGCTTGGGTTTGACGGCGCAGTGCACCGATCGAGCCGGTCCGGCGGCAAGCGCCGACAGGCTGGCGGCTTGAAAAAACTCGCGGCGGTTGATTCTGTTCATCTCAGATACCGTCCTTTTCCGGCTTAGAGAATTCTCGGTGGAAGTCGGCGGAGGCGCAGCCGGCCCCATTTAGGGCGGCGGCTCCATTTGGAGCACCAGCAATTTGGGCTCGGTCATCTCCTGCATGGTGTATTTGACTCCCTCGCGGCCAAAGCCTGAATCCTTGACCCCGCCGAAAGGCATGTTGTCCACGCGGAAAGTCGGATAGTCGTTGGCGATGACTGCGCCGACTTCCAATGCGGCGAAGGCGCGGAGGATTTTTTGCACATCGCGCGTGAATACGCCCGCCTGCAATCCATAGCGCGAACCATTGACCAGTTCGATCGCCTGGTCGAAATCATTATACGACGTGATCGTTACCACGGGGCCGAATACTTCCTGCGTATAGACCTTATAGACGGGCGGGACTTTTGTAAGCACGGTCGGCCACACCACGCTTTTTTCGCGCCGGCCGCCCATCAACTTCTGGCCGCCCCCCCGCACGGCTTCCTCGCACCACTGCTCGATGCGGTCGGCGTCGGCCGGTGTAATCAGCGGGCCGCAGATCACATGTTCATCGTGCGGATCGCCAACGCCGACTTCCAGCTCGATATACCGCAAAAACCTCTCGATGAACTCGTCGTAAATGTAGTTGTGAACCAGCAGGCGCTGGACGGCAATGCAGACTTGTCCGGCGTAGCCGAAGGCGCCCGCGGCCAGGCGCGGGACGGCATAATCCAGATCGGCATCGGGCTCCAGAATTGCGGCGCAGCTGCCCCCCAGTTCGAGGCAGACTTTTTTCTTGCCCGCTTTCACTTTCAGCGGCCAGCCCACCGCGGCGCTGCCCGTGAACGAAATCATCTTGATCCGGCGGTCGGCCACCAGCTGCTCGGCCTGCTCGACGGGCGACGGCACGACATTCAGCGCTCCGGCAGGCAACCCCGCTTCCATGGCGATTTCGCCCAGCAGCAGCGACGTAATGGGGGTTTGCGAGGCTGGCCGCACTACGATTGGATTGCCAACGGCAATGGCAGCGGCCACCTTGTGCGCCACGAGATTCAGCGGAAAATTGAACGGTGTAATGGCGGCTACCGGTCCGATGGGAAAGCGGCGCGTCAGACCGATCCGGCCTTTGCCGTTGGGTGTAATATCCAGCGGCAGAGTCTCGCCTTCCAGCCGGTGGACTTCTCGTGCGGCCGTGTCGAACGTGCTGATGGCGCGCTCGACTTCGGCGCGCGCCAGGCGGATCGGTTTGCCCGCCTCGGCCACGATGGTTTGCGCCAGCAGTTCGGCCCGCTGGCGAAGACCTGCAACAATGCCGTTCAAAATGCCCACGCGTTCGTAAGTAGTCAAGGCACGCGTCTTTTCAAATGCGGTTGCAGCGGCGCCAATGGCCGCGTCCATGAGCTCACTCGTCGCGCGACAGACATTAGCCACAAGGCTTCCATCATATGGATTATACACCGACTGCATCTGGTCCGAAATCCGCCATTCGCCGTCAATCAGAAGACGGTGCTGTTTGGCAGTGCTGTCTGAGTTCATCAAAAGATTCTCCCTCGTCGTGACGCTTGAATCGAGTCGTAAAGTATCTAGTGCGCTGCGCGGGGGAATTCAACAACGTTTTCGGCAACGGCCGCGTTAGGGTATCGCGCCGGTGCTCAAGGCGCGAGCGTCGGCGATTTGCTTGTCGAACACGCGCCGAATGTCTTCGAAATTGGACGGCTTGCTGCGCAGTTGCCATAGGGTTTCGATGCCGGCAAACGTCATGGCGGCGTGCCGGGCCCATTCGCCCCACGCCAATCCCGGCTCCTCGTAGGCGTTTGGTGCGCCGGCCTGGCGATGTTCAAGAGCAGCGCGCAAAAGCAGCGACTCGAACATCAGGAGACCGCGCGTCAGTTCGGCACAACCGAGGGGGTCGCGCTGTCGCGCCGGCCGACAGGTTCCAACAGCATCGAGCGCCTGGCGAACCGCCTCTATCATGGGGCCGACCACATCGGGCGGGATGTCCCGCCCGACGGAAGCAATGCCCAGCGGCGCCGTCCAGAGTTCCCATGTCTTGATATCCTTTCCGATTTTGCGGCGGACGAGGCTTCCGGCGCGGCGAATTGCGCGTCCGACGACGCCCCTGGGATCGTCAAAAAGGTGGAGGGAAAAAGCGCGGTCGAAGACCTCATTGTCGGGCGGCTGGCCCTCGTTCCACGCCATGGCTGCCCCGAGAGCGGCGCCGTGGAGAGACAAGGCGGGCATGTTGAAGTGGCCGCAGTCGCCCCAGTCGGTGTTGAGGACACCGATGGCGCTGTTTTCTTTTCCGGCAGCGACAAAGCGCCGGATGTTTAGCGTGGCGTTCCATACGTCAGGGAACACTTGGTTCCAGGCGGAGGTGCCTGGACAGACGAAAAACGGCTTGCCGTAGTCGCGCATAGTCTTGCAGCGTGCAAACGGAGAGTCATGACGGTATCCCCAATCGAGAAACACAATATCCTCGCGCAATCCGCTCAGCAGCTCCGGGTAGTGATACAGGACATCGGCCCAGATCATTGGCCGCCGTCCGAGCGTTCGGGCCATGGCGCAGATTCGACGAATGTGCTGCCCATACAAGGCTCCGACGCCGATCTGTTCCGCCTGTTTTTGCCCCAAACCCTTTCCAAGGTCCCACGTTTCATCGGCATTGAGGTTGAAAAACCTGGACTCGAAGCAGGGCAGGAACTCGTTATAGAGCGACTGGAGCAAAAGATAGCTGTCCGTCCGCACGGGCGAGAGGGTCATGCCGCGCAAACGCTGGCGCCAGGCGGCGGTCCACCAATTGTCGAATTGAACGACCTCGGCGAGGCTTCGATACTTCGGCAGGCTCAAGATGAAGCCCATGTGGCCAAAGGACTGAAGGCACGGCACCAGCTCGACGTGGCGCGACTTGCAGTAGCGGTCGAGGTCGCGGATTTCCTCGGGTGTCAAAGGACTGCAACCGGCGCCGATGTCGGGATCGAACTGAAATTGAAACGTGTGCTCGACATACAGTTGCAGCATGTTGATTTTGAGATGCGAAAGGGTGCGGACGAGCCATTTAAGATGGTCGAGCGTGGGTACGCGCCCGCGCGATACATCGAGCAGGAAGCCGCGATAAGGGAAGTCGGGATGGTCATGAATGGTCAGCGCCGGCAATAGACGGCCGTATTGGCGGAGAAGTTGAATCAGCGTTTGAACGGCGTAGAACAATCCCGTGCTGTGGCCGGCCCGGAGTCGGATTTGAACTGGGCGGATCTCGATGACGTATGCTTCCTGGACCGACGATCGTTCGTTGGAACCCTGGGCGGCAAAGCTCGCGGCGAGGTCGTTCGCTTTCCCGCAAGGCTCGCCTGTTTCATCCACTTCTTCGGCGGGGTTTGGAAGGATCTGCAGAATGATCTCGTTCGGCTTGGTTAGCATTCGCGGTTCCGATTCAACAAACACATCACAATCGGCGTAAGTCTTGACAGCGTCGGCCAATTCCTTGGCGACGGTATATTCGGTTTCGGTGCAGCCCGGCAGAAGGCGGATTTCCGTAGCCTCGTCGAGGACAAAACGGCCTTCGCGCATTTGGACGGATTTGGGAACCGGCAGCAAAAGCGGGTGTTGCATGGGAGTCTCGAGGGGTGGCTATGCTCTATTCCAGTTTTTTCTGGAACCGCAAGAAGAGCCGTCCGATCTGCGCGCCGCCTTCGCGATGATAGAAATTCAGCCGTTCGAGATTTGTCGGCACCAGGGCATAGGGATAGCCGAGCGCCCGCATTTCACGCAAACAGCGGCGAAAGAGGACGGCGCCGACCTTGCGCCCGCGCAGCGATTCATGCACGCCGGTCGGACCGAACAACCCGATGTTTGTGGCGTCGTAGTCGGCAAAACCGATGATTCTTTCGCCCTGCAGGGCAAGAAACACCGTCGGCTCCGGCGCGCGAAAGGCCAGCGAGGTCTCAAACCACCAGGCCCTGGCAAACATCCGATTGATGGCGTGAAGTGCGCGGTCGCAGTCGTCGGGCGCGGCGCGGCGGACGACCACACCGTCGGGCAGCGTCGGGTCGGGCGTGTCTATCAAAGGATTGTGGGTCAAGGGAACCTCGAGGTGAAAGTCATAGCCGGCGGGTTCATAGCCCCGGCGGTGGAAAAAGATCAGCGCCTGCGTTTCGCGTGCAGGAACGCCGCCGAAAAAATACAGCGGCCAGTAATCGCTGACGAGGATCCGACCGGCCCCGCGCGCCGCGGCCTCGCGCTCGATTTCGCCGAGCATTTGGGTG
>JADFCW010000029.1 GCA_017161705.1 Candidatus Sumerlaeota bacterium
GCAGGGCCGCAGCGTCCGCGCTGACCCCATTGATCGCCGCGCCTTTTGTTCTTCTGGCCGGTCTTCTGGTGGTCAACGGTTTCCTAGTTTTATAGCCCAAGGGGGGCTCAGGGAAAAAAGACACGTGAGTTTTTTTTCTTGAGCACAGAAACCCTTTTGCCAAATCTACGCACTGGCAGGTTGGCTTATGGCGCCCAAGTATTGCGACTATTACAAGGTGCTGGGCGTGGCGCGCGACGCCACCGCCGAGGACATTCATGAGGCCTTTCGCCGTCTGGCGCGCAAATACCATCCCGATGTCAATCCAGACAAAAAAGCGGAAGAGAAATTCAAGACGATCAGCGAAGCCTACGAGGTGCTGAGCGATCCGACCAAGCGTGCGCGATTCGATTCGCTCGGCCGGCAGTGGCGGCCGGGCCAGGAGTTTGTTCCGCCCGAAGGTTACGGCGCCGGCGAGCCGGCCAGACGGCGCGGCAAATTCAGCGACTTTTTCTACTCGCTGTTCGGGGGCGGTTTTGCGCCCAACTTTGCCGGCATGGAAACCGGTCCGCCGCCGACCCCACCGCCCGCCGCTCCCCTACGCGGCGCCGATATCGAGACCGAGATTTCGATCACGCTCGAACAGGCCTACCAGGGCGCGCGAACGACCGTCGCCGTCCGAGCCGGCGGAACGGGGAATCTTGCCGGCATGGTCCGAAAATATGACGTCAAGATTCCCGCGGGCATCCGCGACGGCGCGCGCATTCGCCTGGCCGGACAGGGCCGTCCCGCCGATAAGAAAGGGCTTCCACCCGGCGACCTGTTCATTCGCGTCCGCATTGCCCCGCATCCCGTGTTTCGGCTTCGCGGCGACGACATCGAAAGCGACTTAGCGATTGCGCCATGGGAAGCGGCGCTGGGCGGGAAAATCTCCGTTCCGACGCTCGACGGGGCGGTCGAAATGTCGCTCCCGCCGGGCAGCCAGTCGGGCCGCCGGATGCGGCTTCGCGGCAAAGGGATGCCGAAAAGTGACGGCCCGCGCGGCGATCACTATGTGGTTTTGAAAATCGTCGTGCCCGAATCGCTCACCGACCGCGAGCGGGAGCTGTTCGAGCAGCTGGCCCGCGAATCGGCGTTTCAACCGAGAAAGTGAATTGAAAGAGCGTTGCAAAATGTCCGAACGCGCTTTCACTTTGATCGAACTTCTGATTGTCGTGGCAATCATCGCCATCCTTGCGGCCATTGCCATACCCAATTTCCTCGAGGCGCAAGTGCGGTCGAAGGTTTCGCGCGCCAAAACCGATATCCGAAGTCTCGCCAACGCCCTCGAAGCCTATCACGCCGACTGGAACGCCTATCCGCCGGCTATGGGCAATGCGATGTATTTCAAACTCAAAGTCCTCTCCTCGCCGATCGCCTACGTGAGCAACGGCTACGTCAGCGATCCGTTTCCGGCGGGCGATCCGTGGTCTGTGCTGAACTATCGAAAGTGCCTGAGCTATCTGGGCCGTACGCCGACCGCGACGTGCATTCGCGACACCGATCCCGTCGAGTGGTGGATGGTGTCGAGCAACGGTCCCGACGGGCGCTACACCAACGCTGCCGGCGACGGCCCGTCGTCTGCGCTCAATGCCAGCCACATCCCGCGCATTCTCGAATTTCGATACGATCCGACCAACGGCACTGTCAGCGGCGGCAATATCATCCGGCCGGGCGGCAATCCGGTCGGCGCAGGCGCGGCAGCCGCTTTTGCGCTGTTTGCCGAATAGAGGCAGGGAAGCGAAAGAACCGGAATGAACAGGATATGGTTTCCAGCTTTCTCACTGCTTGCAGTTCAGCCATTAGCGGGCCATCTTCCGCGCCAAACGGCAACCTGCAGGTTATACGAAAATCAGCACACTAAAGTGTGAACTACAAACGATAAGGGGTGACGTGATGATCAGTCGAAGGAACTTTTTGCAATCAGGCACAACGGTACTGGCAGCCGGGAGCGTGGGGTTGGCATCCCATGCGGGAGAACCCACAAGCGCAACGCAGCGGGGGCAAAAAATCTACGTGGAACCGGAACGCGCCGTTCCGATTGTCGAGGAAAGCGATGTCGTGGTTTGCGGAGCAGGTCCGGCGGGCGTCGCTGCGGCTATTTCGGCCGCCCGCGCCGGCGCCCGCACACGTCTGCTCGAAGTCAATGGCTGCCTCGGCGGCATTTGGACAGCCGGTCTGCTGTGCTGGGTGCTCGACACGGCCAACAAGCCCGGCCTGATTCAGGAAATCGCCCGCGCATTGGACCAGCGCGGCGCCCGGAGCAGTCGCGGCCGGCCGGACTGGGCCTACGATCCCGAAGTGATGAAGCTGCTGCTCGAAGAGATGTGCACCGCCGCGGGCGTAAAGGTTCAGTTGCACACGCGGGTGGCGGCTGCTGCGTGCGAGGGCGACCGACTGTCGCTGGTTCTGACCGAGTCGAAGTCGGGCCGCCAGGCATGGGCCGGGAAAGTCTTTGTGGACGCCACAGGCGACGGCGACCTGGCCGCACTCGCCGGCTGCGGTTTTGACTACGGCCGCCCGGGCAGCGGCGAGACCCAGCCGCTGAGCCTGATCGCGGTTCTCACGGGAATTGTCGAAAGCGACATCGAGCCTTTTATCGGCGGCGGGCCCAAACGTGCAGAAACCAAAGACAACCTGCTCGCGGAAATGAAACGGGCGGGCGTCGTGCCGTCTTACACCAAGCCCACGCTTTTCCGGATCTATCCCAATTTGTTTGCGCTCATGGCCAACCATGAATACCGCGTATGCGCTTACGACGCGGCGCAGATTACCGAGGCGACACTGCGAGCGAGAGCCGAAGTCCACCGGCTGGTCGCCGCCCTGCGCACCCTCGGCGGCGCATGGAGCGGCCTTCGGATTGTGGCCACGGCCGAGCATATCGGCGTCCGTGAAGGTCGCCGCATCCACGGCCTATACACTGTCTCGACCGACGACCTTGTGAACGGCGTCGAGCACGACGACGCCGTCTGCCGTGTGCGTTTCCCCATCGATGTCCACTCGACCAATCCGGACAAGGACAAGGGAATCATGAACGAAGGCAAGCGCGCCAAGCCCTACGACGTGCCGTTTCGCGCTCTGATCGCGCGCGATGTCAAGGGCCTCCTGCTGGCGGGTCGGTGCATCAGCGGCGATTTCCTCGCCCATTCCAGCTATCGCGTTACGGGCAATGCGGTGCCGATGGGCGAGGCGGCAGGAGTGGCCGCCGCCTTGTCCGCGCGGGCGGGAAAACTGCCGCAAGAAATTTCCTGGGAGGAAATTCGCGCGGGCCTGGAAAAAATCAGAACGGCCTGAATTGCATTCGCGCGGTTTCCGACTGGGCATGAGCGGCAAGACGGCGCTGCTTTGCATTTTCCTCCCGCCAAGGCAAAGGAATGCAGGGGAAGGTTTTACACAGGTTTCTATCCGCCGGAAACCGGTGCGCGAGCGGGAGCGCCGTTTTCCTGGTCCAGCGACTCCAGCCATACCGGTCCGCCCAGCAGGCCCGGCTCGCGACGCTCTTCCGAGACGCCAATGAGCGAAAGATACAACGGGCCTGACCAGTTGGGATATAGCTCGGTCATCGTCTGGCCGACAATACGCATGGCTTCGGTGTGATTGGATGCGGCCACCAGCGCCTCGCGCAGGTAATATTGCCCGTGTGCCGTTTGCGGGTCCTGATAGGCGCGATAGACATAGAGCGGCGGACGGGCGCAGGCTGCAAACCAAACCACGGAAAGGAAGACAGAGGCCCCGGCCCAATACCAGCGCCGTTGGCATCGCCGTGTTGGGAAAGGTCCAAGGACTCGCGAAGGCGATTCGTGGATCATTTGCGTTGGAGAGCGAAAAATCCAGCCTGCAATTCTATCGCGGTCAGACAACAATGGCAGTATTGCGCCGCCCTGGCATTGTCGAGAGAAAAGCGCACCTGATAATGCGGAAAGGGTTCGAGAAGGGCGTGCAAGATAGGTCGCCAGGCTGCACCGCAATATCTATCACAAAATTCTTGCGTTGCTCTCCTTTTTCTCCATCACTGGATACAGGCGCTGGATTTATCCGTGTGTAAAAAAACAGACCGATGGGACGATTGGCTGGGTTTTGGTCTAGCGTCTGTCCTGGATTGACCGTAGAGGCAGAAAGGAGGCCATTGCTTGAGTCTCCGCCAGTATCCGAAACCGGCGGCGCTCGCGCTGAGGTTTTGTTTCGTTTTCGCCGCAGCCGAACTGGGTGTGGCAGGTGGGCCGGCAAGTCCGCGCACGCCGCAGGCCGCAGATGAGAGAGCGCTGTCGCCTGAAGACCGCGCACGAATCGAGCAGGCCATTCCTCCGGCGGCGCTGGTGCCGCCCAAGAAGGCCCGCCGGCTTCTTCTCTTTGACCTGAACGTCGGCTATCCGGGCCACCGTTCGATCGCGCATGCCAACTACGCCTTTGCGCGCATGGGCGAGAAGACCGGCGCCTTCCGCGCTGAAGCGAGCCGCGATCCGGCGGTCTTTCGACCTGAATCGCTCAAACAGTTCGACGCCGTTGTGTTCAACAACGTGGTAGGGAATCCGTTCAGCGACCCAGCGCTGCGCAAGAGCCTTCAGGAGTTTGTGCGCGAGGGCGGCGGCCTGCTGGGCATTCACGGCACCACGTTCGCGTTTACCCTCTGGCCGGGCGCGAAAGAGGACTGGCCGGAGTTCGGCACGATACTGGGCGCGCGCGGCGGCTCGCACCGTCAAAGCGACGAACACGTTTGGATCAAACTCGACGATCCCGGTCATCCGCTCAATGCCCCCTTTGGCGGCAAAGGCTTTGAATATCGCGACGAGTTTTTCCGCGTCCATGAGCCGTATTCGCGCGAAAAACTTCGCGTGCTTCTGAGCATTGACACGGAGAAGACCGATCTGAATCAGGGCAGGCAATTTGGCAACACGGTGCGCGCGGACAACGACTACGCGCTGGCGTGGGTCAAAAGCTACGGGCAAGGCCGCGTGTTCTATTGTACCATTGGCCACAATCCCTATGTTTTCTGGGATCCTGTGATGCTGAAGTTTTATCTCGGCGCGATCCAATTTGTCCTGGGCGATCTGGAGGCCTCGATGACACCGAGCAGTCCGTCGTTTCAAATGGAGAAAACACCGACGGCGCGAAAGTAGCCCTTGCATTTCGGGCGAGGCGTCCATTTCCTTCTTTGCGCCAATGGAGGAATTTCATGCCAAAAGCCAGCAAAGTCGAACCTAAAGCCGATGTTGGGCCGGTTCCGCCCGTGAAATCGCACGTGGACAAAGCCGCACTCGACGCGGCTTTCGAGGCTCTGAGGTCTTTTGACTACGGCTCGGCGCGCGCCGCGCTCCTGCCCATTGACGACGCCGCGGCACTGGCAGCTGCCGACCCGATAGCGCGAAAAGAACTCGAAAGCCGACTTGCCACGGCGCTCGGCGGCAATCTATCCAAAGCCGCCAAAGGCTTTCTCTGCCGGATACTGGCAAGGATCGGCTCGGCCGATTGCGTTCCGGCGCTTGCGGCCCTGCTGGCGGATGCAGACGTGGGAGTGCTGGCACGGGCGGCTCTCGAGCGTATTCCCGATTCGGCAGCCGGGAAAGCCTTGCGCGACAGTGTGCCCGCGCTGCAAGGCATCCGCAAAGTCGGCGTGATTCAGTCGCTGGGCGCGCGGCGCGATAGTGAAAGCACGCCGGCTCTAGCGGCATTGCTTCGCGATGCGGATGCGCAGATTGCCGGCGCAGCCGCCGCAGCTCTCGGCGAAATCGGCACGCCCGAATCCGCCGCCGCATTGAGGGCATTTCTACCCTGTGCGCCGCAGGCTCTCCACGCCACTGCTGCTGATGCCGCATTGGTTTGTGCCGACCGACTGATCGAAGCCAACCGCCGCAGCGAAGCGCGTGCGCTCCTGGAAGCAGCGGTCCAATGCGCGCTTCCCAAGCACATTGCCGCGGCCGTTCAACGCCGCCTCGCGGGATGATCGGCGAAACCTTTTTGCGTTATTGGACAAATTGTGCGGCGAAGTGGCGCGGCGTCAGCGGCTCGCCCGTTGCGCGGCGGATCATTTCGTTCCATGGATACCGCGCGCCAAGGGAGAACACCTCGCGAATAAAGTATTCGCCTACCGCCTTTTCGCCGACATAGCCGACGCCGGCATCGCTTTCGCGCCCCAGCACATTGCGGACAATATACTGATGCCACTGCGACGCCAGCAACTCGCCCAGCATGTAGTTGTGGTAGTAGCAGGGGGCGACCGTAAAGTGCAGCTTCGAGGCCCAATCGGGTTGCGCCGGCCCGCCGGGACGCCTTACCATCTGATAGTGTTCGACCAGGTCCCACCATAGCGTGTCGAGGTCTTGCTCCGGGTTGGCATAGAGTTGTTTTTCGAAGTGAAACATAACCAGAGTCCAGCGGGCGAAGATTAGTTGCTGGAATTGGAGGTATCGCTGGCCGACGGCTTCCAACTCGCGGCGCTCGGCGTCGGTCAGTCCCAGCATTTGCTGCATCCAGAAGGGGTTGCGGCTGAGGCGGCCGAAAAACATGGCAACAGCCTCGGTGCAGAACGCATGGGCGGCGTCGCGCACGAGGAATGGCGCACTTCGGTCGTGATACTTGCTGTAGACGGCGTGGCCCAGCTCGTGGAGCAGAGTTTCCATCCACTGTTCGTTGTTCTGAAGGTTGCAGAGGATTCGGACATCGCCCTCGCGGTCAATGTCGGTGCTGAAAGCGTGCTGATCTTTGCCGGGCTTTTCGTACAGGTCACTGCGGGCGAGGATGTCGTCCACCGGCAGGCCGATGCCGGCGAAAAACCTCTGGGCCAGCTGTTTGACGTCCGCGCGGCGGTAGTATTCGTCGAGATTTCGGTCGAGAACCAGCGGGACGCGCTGGAAGAACAGATCGTGATAATGCCACGGCATCAGGTCGGAGGGGGAAAGGCCATAGTGCCGCGCGAGAATGGCGTCCAGTTCCGCTTTGATGCGGGCGAACGGGGCGGCGGTGAGGCGGTCGAGTTCAGCGAAGATACGCTCGAGTTCGGCCGGGTCCTGCTCGTTGGCAGTCAGACTGAGAGTGCGAAAGTTGTCAAAGCCGAGGGGGCGCGCGGCGCGATTGCGAAGCCGGATCAGCTCGAGCATGTCGTCGCGGATAAGGCGGGCGACGTGCTTGCCGGCCCGCCAGGCCTGCTCGCGCCTGTGCGAGTCCTTTTCTGTCGTCAGAATTTTGTTAATATCGTTGAGCGTGACAGTGGTGCCCTCGATGACCCCGCGATAGGTGTGAAAGCGTTGTGTGATACGGGTGTTGAGCTCCACGATCTGTTTTAACAGGTCAGGCTCGATCTGGTTGGGCAGATAAGAGAAGTATAACAGGTCGAGTTGGCGGGCCAGGAGCGGGTCGGCGATTTGGCCGGATTCCCTCATCTTTTTCAGCAGGGCATATTCGTCCCGGTTCGTATAGACAAGCCGGACGGCCAGTTCGCACTGTTTCATGTTCTCGTAGTCAGCGTCGCGGCCGCTGACCGCCGCTTGCCAGTGGGCGAGGGCCGCAGCTTTCATCAGCGGGCGGACCTTTGCCACATGTTCGGTGATGAACTGTTCCAATTGTCTCTCCTCGGAAGTGGAATGATGAATCGGCGGCGCCGGAAGACCCGAGCAGCCGGCGAGAAGGGCGACCAGGCAAATCGAGCGCCACTGCGCCGCGATGATTGTTTTCATGTGTCCGCGTCCTTGCCGAATGTGTCAGACATTGCAAGATTTGACCGCAAAAGCATGAGCGACAAGAGCCGCAATATTTATCCGACAAAAAGCAGCGGGTTCCCGAATAAGTGCTCCAGAGTTTTTATCTGCTGATTCATTGAACGTTTTTCAACTTTCCGGCCGTGTTCCCAAATCCAGAATTCAGCATCGCGCGTAGATCCTGTCAAAAGAGTTTTCTCCCTCAGCCGCCGCAAGCCCCCGCTTTCACCGCACGTCGCCGATCATCTTGCGAAGCGGGCGGGCGGCCAGAAGCAGCACCACCCCTGCTCCGGCGGTGGTCGCGACAATTTGCATGAACATGGCGGGCAGGGCCTCCGCGCCCTTGGCAAACTCGCTGGCAATCAAGCCGGCGATCAGATTGCCCAACGAGGCCGCCAGAAACCACAGGCCCATCATCTGGCCGACAAAACGCGGCGGGGCTAGCTTGGTCACAGCGCTGAGGCCGACCGGACTCAAGCACAGTTCGCCGAATGTGTGCAAAAGATAGGTCGCAATCAGCCAGGTCGGCCAGACTTGCCGGCCCGCGGCTGCCGATTTTGCTCCCGCAGCAATCACCAGAAAGCCTGCCCCCAGCAGAATCAGCCCTAGAGCGAACTTGGCCGGCAGCGAGGGAGAAAGATTTCGCCGCGCCAGCGCCACCCACATCGCGCCAAATACCGGTGCAAGAACAATGATGAAGATCGGATTCAGCGACTGGAACCATCCGGTCGGAATCGGATTGATTCGGGCAGCCCATGCCGCCGGCAGTACGCGATCGAGAATCGCAAACGACCGCTGCGTGCAGCGCTCGGCAAACAGATTCAGCGACGAGCCGGCCTGCTCGAAGCCCGACCAGAACATGGCCGATGCCGCCAGCAAGATGAGCAGAACAAAGAGTCGCTTTTTCTCCACGGCGTCCAGCTTGCCGAACAGAAAAATGCCCGCAAAATATAACGCGCCGAAACCGACGATGGCATAACTGGCATTGCGTGCAATCGGCACCGGATTGAACTGGATCAGCCGCATGAGGCCGAGAATTACAACCACAAGCAGCAGGCCGAGACCGCCGAGAACTACATACCATGCGCGGTCAAAGTGCAATGAGGCCTCCGCCGCTTTTCGCCGCGGATACAATCCGGCCTCGCCCAGAAACCCTGCCGTGGCGCGATATTGTATGAGGCCGAGGGTCATGCCCACGCCGGCGGCGGCAAAGCCATAATGCCAGTTGAACTTCTCGCCCAGCGTGCTGCAGACCAGCGGGCCGATTAGCGCGCCGAGGTTGATCCCCATGTAGAAGATGCTGAATCCGGCATCGCGCCGCGCTCCGCCTTCCGGATACAAATCGCCTACAATTACACTGATGTTTGGTTTCAGCAGGCCCGTGCCGAGCACCACCAGCAACAAACCCAGGAAAAAGGTCTCGGTTGCGGGGATCGCCAGCGTAAAATGGCCGGCGGCAATGATGATGCCGCCATACCAGACCGCACGACGCGCGCCCAGGAGCCGGTCGGCCATCCAACCGCCGGGCAACGCCATCAGATAGACCATGGCGGTGTAAAGGCCGTAGATGGCCGTTGCGACTTCATCGCGAAGGCCCAGTCCGCCGCCGCGCGCATGACCCTGCACGGTCGCCTCGCGCACAACCGCGTCCGTCATGAACAGCACCAGCAGGGCGCGCATGCCGTAGTAGCTGAAGCGCTCCCACATTTCGGTGAAGAAAAGGGTGTAGAGACCGCGCGGATGGCGCGAGGGTGCATCAGGCAGGGAGGCCGAGCGTGACGAAGTGGACGACATAGACCTTTCTCGCGGGGGCAGTTTGCTTTTGGGCCGTGATGGGCGTGGCTTTTTTGCGCGACCTCAGGGCCTCGTATTCGGCTGGGTGCGGCATCGCTCCAGAAGCCCGCTGAGCTCGGCCACGACAGCCGGATTGTCTTTCTGGACATCCGCCGTTTCGGCAATGTCGTTGGCAAGATTATACAATTGCGGCTGGAACTCATCCTTGCGCATGGCCGGAGGTTTGGGCTTAGCGGGTTTGCCCTCGATCCACTTCCATGGTCCCTTTCGAATGGCAAAAACGCCGTCGGCGCTGTGGAGTACCATATGGGGCCGAAGCGGCGTATCGGATTTTTCGCCCAGCCATGCGGGCAGGATATTGAAGCTATCCTCGGCGGCCTCGGTTGCCGGCGGCATAGGGGCGCCGACCAATGCGGCAATCGTGGCATAGGTGTCTACCAGACTGATCATCGCGTCGCAGACGGCGCCGGCCGGCGCATGGCCCGGCCACCGCACGATGTAGGGCACGCGGAAACCGCCCTCCCAGACCGTGTGCTTGTCGCCCTTGAACGGCCCCATGGCGTTGAGGCCTGCTTCCCGAGCGATGCGCTGTTCTTCGCCAAAAAACTCGCCGCCGTTGTCCGCGGTAAACAGGACCAGGGTGTTGTGGGCCAGCCCCTTTTCATCGAGAGCGGCCAGAACGGCGCCGACCGATGCGTCCAACTCGTGAATCCAGTCGCCGTAAGGGCCCGCTCCGCTGGTCTTGCGCGTTTGCGCCGACGGCGTGACCGGGTTATGAACCGCCACGGGGCAATAATAGAGAAAGAACGGTGTTCCCGGTTCCTGCTGTTTGATCCACGCAACGGCTTTCTGCGTCAACGTCGGCATTACTTCATCATCCACGCGCTGCGGGGCATCGAGGCCCAGCTGACTGACCCCGCGAAAGCTTTTGTATTTCTGCGGGGTTAGCGTTGCCGACCGAAGGCCGAAAACTGTCTCGCCCTCAACGAACACTCCCGTCACATCGCCATGATTCGATGGAACAGCGAATTGATAATCGAAGCCGACGTCCTGCGCGCCGGGACGCAGCGGCTTCGTGTAGTCGGTTTTGTCCGACTGATAACCCAGATGCCACTTGCCGACGATGGCCGTGCGATAACCGAGCGACTTGAGAAGCGAGGCAATCGTCGGCCGCTTCGGCTCGATGTGCAACGGCGCCCGGGGGCCTAGCACCTCATACTTCAGCGACGTGCGCCAGCAATAGCGGCCCGTCAGAAGTCCGTAGCGCGTAGGCGAGCAAACAGACGACGGGGCGTTGGCGTCGGTGAAACGCACCCCTTCTTTGGCCAGACGGTCAATGTGCGGCGTGCGAATGATTTTGGGATCGGCGCCATAGCAGCCCACACTGCCCCAGCCGAGGTCATCGGCGAGAATCAGTACGATGTTGGGGCGGGCAGGCTGCGACGGCGTGCCAGCGGACTCTCCTGCGGCTGGGGGCAGACACGGATGCAATCCCAGTGCTGTCGCACCGAGTGCGGCTGTTTTTAAAAATGCGCGACGTTTCATTTTCGCTCTCCTGAACGGTATTCGAACTCGGCTCTGGGCAAAACCACGGCGGCAAATTGAACTGAAAGGGGCACTGTGTCAACCGCTTCGTTAGATGCGTTGCCGGCCCTTTTTGCAAGTAAAAATCCTGTTGACACGGCCCAGGCGGCAAAAAATACTTTAAGTTCATTGGATAATGAGCACCACTGATGGAGCAAAAATTATGGCCAAGTGTGCAATATGCGGAAAGCAACGCGGCGTGGGCAACCGGGTCAGCCACGCCAACAACCGAACGAAGCGGACGTTCGCGCCTAACCTGCAGCGCTTGCGCGTCCAGGTGGGGAAAACCGTTCGGCGACAGTATGTGTGCACATCCTGCATCAAGGCGGGCAAGGTCGTCAAGGCCGTCTAATCCCGTCCGCCATCATGTCTGAAATTCACAATAAGGGTCAAATTGACCGGCGTTGGCGGGTCGAGAACCCTCCAGGCGAAGAACGGCGGCGCGGCCGGATTCGGGACCTGGAGGTTCGCGTCGAACGGAAGTCAAAATCCGAAATTGTCGTTCATATCGCCAACGAATTTGTCGCGGATAATTCGCCTTTGCTCGACGAGGCGCTGGGACGGCTGTTCCCCCTCGAGCGCGGAACCTTGGTCGAGCTAGAAATGAGCGGCATCCCCTATGCTGACAGCGACGCGTTGAGTCAGATCCTTGGCTGGGCGCGAAAGATCAACCAGGCAGGCAGCCGCCTGGTTCTGGCCAACCCCACCCCGTATGTCGCGGAGATTCTCCGGACCCTGCATTTGGACGAGATTCTTCCGATCGTTCGGCGACGTTCTTTTCCTGCCACGTAAGATTCAGCGCCCGCCCCGAAAATCCCATTCGGTTCGGCCCCTCAGAGCAGGCTTCACATTCCCTGTGAGGAAAGGTCCTTGATTTTGCGCTGAAGCGTTCGGCGGCTGATACCCAGGCGCTTGGCCGCCTGTGTGATATTCCCATTACAAAGGGCGAGTGTCTGACGCAGGACTTCTTTCTCGACGTCGTCGAGGCGGGTTTCCGGCCCCACTGACAACATCCATTCTTCGCCGCCGGGGCTTTCGTGAAATGCCGGCGGGAGGTCGCGCACACCGATTTCATTATTTTTGCAAAACAAGAAGGCGTTTTCGACAACATTGCGCAGCTCGCGCACGTTTCCCGGCCACGGCCACGCCATCAGCTTTGCCAAAGCTGCCGGAGTAACGGTGGGCGCAGGGCGTCCGGCCTCGTGCGCAAAGTCGTTGAGAAAACGGCCGACCAGAAGCGGAATGTCGCTGGCGCGCTCGCGCAGCGGCGGCACGCGCAGCGTCACCACGTTGAGGCGATAGAAAAGGTCTTCGCGAAAGCGGCCTTCGGCTACGGCGCGTTCAAGGTCGCGATTTGTGGCAGCGATCAGACGGACGTCCACCGTCACCGGTTGCTGGCCGCCGACGCGCATGAACTCGCGGGTTTCGAGAACCCGCAACAGTGCCACCTGCATCGAAAGCGGAATTTCGCCGATCTCGTCGAGAAAGAGCGTTCCGCCGTCGGCCAGTTCGAACCGGCCCGGCTTGCGCGCGACGGCGCCGGTGAAGGCGCCGCGTTCGTGGCCGAACAGTTCGCTTTCGAGCAGTGTTTCCGGCAACGCTGCGCAATGAACGGGGACAAACGGGCCGTTGCGGCGCGGACTATTCTGGTGCAGCGCGCGCGCGATCAACTCCTTGCCCACGCCGCTTTCGCCGAGAATCAGGACGGTGACCCGCGTCGGGGCAACGCGCCGCATTTGGTCGAACAGGGCACGCATGGGGGGCGAGTCGCCGACAATGCCCTCGAAGCCGAACTTATGGTCCAGCTGGGCGCGGAGTGCTTCATTTTCCAATTCGAGCCGGCGTTTCTCCAGCGCCCGGGCGACTTGAACGCGCAGCTCGGCCAGGTTGATGGGCTTGGTCAGATAGTTGAATGCGCCCAGTTGCAGCGCTTCGACGGCCGAGGGAATGGTGCCGTAGGCGGTGAGGATAATCACGGGCGGAGCGGGCTGTTTCTTGACCGCAGCGCGCACGACGTCCAGGCCGGCGGTCTGCGCATCGCCCATGCGCAAATCGGTGACCACCACGTCGGGAGACTCCTCGTCCAGCAGGGCAATACCTCGAGAGGCGCTGGAGGCGGTCAGAATGCGGTAGTCGCTTCGGGCGAAGGCCAGTTCCAGCGCCTGCAAGTTTCCCGGATCATCGTCTATGAGAAGCAGGGTCGGTTGCATCGTCGGGTCCAATCGGGGAGCCGTCCGTCAAAAGTTCCGTCTCTTCGGCGCTTTCGTCGCCGACCAGCGAAGTCTGATAGGGGCGGAGCAAAATTTGATCGGGCGGGAGAATGCCGCCCGAGACGATGAAGCGCATGGCTTGTTCAAAGGTTAAGTTGGTCTCCCACACACTCTCGCGCGGCAGAAGCACCAAATACCCTGAGGTGGGATTGGGCGTAGTGGGCACAAACACGTTGACATAGGGCTGCGGGTCGCCCTCCAAAGAAGTTTCTCCGGTGGCAAAGGCGATGGTTTTGATGCCAAGACGGGGAAAATCAATGGCGACGACCTTTTTCCGGGCGCTTCCAGTAGGCAGGGCAAGAGTTTCGGCAATTTGTTTGCTGGTTTTGTAAAAGAATTTCACCAGAGGAATGCGCACCACCAGGCTTTCGGCCAGACCGATCAGGCGGCGGACCGCTGTGCGCGATGTGATCAGTCCGAACAGATACAGCATGGCCAGGGCGGTAATCACGGACATGACGACGCCGACCGCTTTATAGGCCACACTATCGGGCGCAATTTTCCATTGTTGGATCAAAATGGGTTTGAGAAACGGCTCGAATTTGGTATAAATGCTGCTCAGCAGGAAATTCAGGAACCAAAGCGTGGTGGCAATGGGAATGAGAAACAGGATGCCGGTAATGATTCGGCGGCGAATGATGGCATAGCTGCGCGCCCAGTAGCCCTTGGGCGGGGCGGGTTCTCGGCGACGTGCCTCGGCTCGCGAGATGAACCGCCCCAGTCGCTCGACTTTCTTTTCCTCGGCCATCGCTTCCTCCGGAATTTGTGCTGTACATACAGACTCCCGCCGCGTCCGCGGGGATTGCCTATGCATCCCTTGGTTTTTCGCGCATTCGCAGGGGCAGAAGAATGCGAATGATGCACGCCCAGCCGTCGCGCGAGTCTACTACGATGCTTCCGCCGTGGCGTTGGACAATCTGCCGGGCTATGGCCAGCCCAAACCCCGAGCCGCCGGGCCGGGTCGAATAAAACACCTCGAAGACCTGCTCGCGGCGCTCGACCGGAATCCCCGGCCCCGTATCCCGAATTTCAATTTGGCAGACGCTGCCTTCGGCGCGGCAGGCCGCCACGAGCCGGCGCTCGGGCCGGTTTTCCATGGCTTGAATCGCGTTCAGCATGACGTTCCAAAAGACCTGCTGAAGCGCCGCAGCGTCACCCTCCAGAAGGCACGAGCGATCGCCTTCAAACCGATAGTGAACATGGCGTTGGCGCATTTCCGGCTCGAGCACGGCGGCGGTTTCGCTCAGGATTGCCACGACATCCAGCGTTTGCATTTGAGCCGGCGGCGGGAGGGCAAACTGGAGAAAATTCGTCAACGTGGTGTTCAACCGCCGGACTTCCGATTTCAGCAACTCCAGAATTCGGCCGGTGCGTTCCCCAGAGTCAGGACGGGGATCGGCGATCTCCTCGCCCACCACATCGAGGTTGAGGCTCAAAGCATTGAGGGGATTTCGGATTTCGTGGGCCAGGCCGGCGGCCAGAGTTCCCACGTAGGCCATACGATCGAGTTTTTCGTGCGCCCGCTCGCGTTCGAGGTGGCGGCGGAAAATATGCCATAGAAACCAGAAGGTCGCAACCAGCAGCGCCGAAATGCCTCCGGCCAGAGCCGACAGCCACGCGGTGATCTGCCGGCTTTCGTGCTGGATTTCGCTGAGGAGCACTTCGGGAACATACTTTACCTCGATGTCGCCGCGCGCCCGGCCCCCGCGCAAAATGGGGCGGCGCGCCGAGGCCGCCTCGGACGTCGCCGGGGCCGCCGCTTCGAGCCGCACATCGTTGGCCTGCTCCGGCCCCAGCTGATAGGTGACACGGCCCTTTTCGTCCACCGTCAGAAGCACCACCACGCGGTTGTCATGACCGAGAACAAAACGAAGTGCCTGGCGGAACCTGGGGCTATCGCGCAATGTTGCCGCCCCCTCGCCGGCCTCTTCCTCAAGGACCGTGGCCAGATGCTCGACATGCTGCTGGACCAGTTCGCGCGCGCGGCCGACGATCTGGCGCTTGCGCGCCTCGACCGCAAAGACGGTCACCAGCGTCAGGCCGAGCGCCAGCGCCAGCAGGCATGCCAAACCGAAGAAGAAGACTTTGGCGCGAAGCGAAGGCGACCAAGTTGGGATTCGGAGAAACATGGAATGCAGCGCGGAAGGTCGGGAAGTGCCGTTCAATAGACGGTTCGACATGTGCGCATGCAGCTGCGCTTGGCAAAGGCAAATGTGAATCTACCCATGCAGCGCTGTCAATCAAATCAAAGTGCGATGCTCCGGCCCGGCCGGGATAGAACGTTGTTCTGGATGGTGTCGCTTTCTTTCTTGACGCCGGCAAAGAGGCCGCTTCCAAGTAATCGCGTCGGCTGCGAGCGGCCGGGCCGCAGCGGTCGCGTGTCGGGCGGAGGGGAACCCAAATTTCATCGTCCAAGAGGTTCGTTATGAAGGTACTGGTTATCGGCAGCGGGGGCCGCGAGCATACGCTCGTGTGGAAAATCGCGCAGAGTCCGCGTGTACGGCGGGTATTCTGCGCTCCCGGCAATCCGGGCATCGGGCGTTCCGCCGAATGCCTTGCATTGCCGGTCACGCCGCCTTTTTCCGAGATTGTCGAGTTTGCTCGGCGCGAGCAAATCGCCCTCGCCGTGGTCGGTCCTGAAGACCCTTTGGCCGAAGGCATCGTGGATGCCTTCGAGCAGGCCGGACTTCGCATCTTTGGCCCCAGCCGTCTTGCCGCGCAGATGGAAGCGAGCAAAAAGTTCGCCAAGGCGATTATGCGGGAAGGCCGCGTGCCGCAGGCTGCCTATGCAGAGTTCACTTCGCTTGAACCGGCGCGCAAATATATCGCCCATTGCGCGCTGCCGTGTGTCATCAAGTTCAACGATTTGGCCAAGGGCAAGGGTGTGAGTATCCACAGCGACCGCGCCGAGGCAGAAGCCAAACTGGCCGACATTTTTGAAAAGCGCGTCTTCGGCGACCCGTCTAACGGCGTTGTGATCGAGGAGTTTCTCGAAGGCGAGGAGGCGTCGGTGCTCGCTTTTGTGGACGGCCGTACGGTTCTTCCCATGGAGGCGGCTCAGGATCACAAGGCCATCTTTGACGGCGACCGCGGCCCCAACACCGGCGGCATGGGAGCGTATTGCCCTGCCCCGGTGGTAGACACAGCAATGGCCGAGCGGGTGCGGCGCGAGATTTTGGAGCCGACCGTGGCTGCACTCGCCCGCCGCGGCATCGTGTACAAGGGCGTCCTTTATGCGGGCCTGATGATCGGCAAGGACGGCCCCCGTGTGCTCGAATTTAATTGCAGGTTTGGCGACCCGGAAGTGCAGGCCGTGCTGCCGCGTCTTGAAAACGACGTGGTGGACGTCATGGACGCGGTCGTGGACGGACGCTTGTCGGATATGGAGTTGCGATGGAACAACCAGCATGCGATTTGCGTGGTGGCGGCATCGGCAGGCTACCCGGGCGACTATGCGAAAGGAAAGCCAATAAAGGGACTTGACGAGGCAGGAAAAGAGGCATTGATTTTTCATGCAGGAACTGCGTGGAAGGACGGGCAAATCGTGACCAACGGCGGGCGCGTGCTGGGCGTGACGGCTCTTGGCGATACTCTGGCCGAGGCGCAGCAAAAGGCCTATGCCGCGCTTGGGAAGATTCACTTTGATGGGATTTACTACCGGCGAGATATTGGCTATCGCGCGCTGGGGCGGGGGAAATGAGCGAGGTCCAAAAAGATAAGAAACAGATGAGGCAAACTAAAGTGTGAAGTGCGAGGGGGCGGATGACCGATCAATCAAGAATTAAAAATGCAAAATCCAAAATCGATGTGGCCATCGTCGTGGGCAGCGACAGCGACCTGCCCGTTATGGCGCGGGCGGCGGAAACGCTCGAAGAGTTTGGCGTTCCGCACGAAGTTCAAATCCTTTCGGCCCACCGGACGCCGCAGTTGCTCGAAGAATACGCGGCATCCTTTCCTGAACGCGGCGTGAAGGTTGTCATCGCCGCCGCGGGCAGCGCGGCGCATCTGGCGGGAAAGATCGCTTCAACAACTACACTACCGGTGATCGGGGTGCCGTTGGAGACAGGCGGACTGGGCGGACTGGACGCGTTGCTGTCCACCGTCCAAATGCCGGGAGGAATTCCGGTGCTGACCGTGGCCATCGGACCGGCAGGAGCGGCCAATGCGGCGTTGGGCGCAATCGAAATCCTGGCGCTGTCGCAGCCGAAGTTGAGCGAGAAGCTCGCTGCCCATCGCAAGAAAATGGCCGATTCTGTGGCGCGCAAGAACGCCGAATTGCAACAGTTGGGAGTAGCGAAATATGTCCGAAAAAAAGCTGCTCATGGATAAAGAGGCGCTGGCGTACGCTCTCGACAGGATGGCCGAGGGCATTCTGGCTCTCAAACCCGATGTCGGGCGCCTCGCGCTGGTCGGCATTCGCACGCGGGGAATCAATCTGGCCGAGCGGCTGAAAACGCGGCTCGATCATCTGTGCCAGTGCGATGTGCCCATCGGTGCGCTCGACATCACGCTGTATCGCGACGACCTGTCGCAGTTGGCCAGTCAGCCGCTGGTTGGCGAAACGCACCTGGCGTTTGGCGTCGAGGGGCGCGAGATTGTTCTGGTGGACGATGTGCTTTACACAGGCCGGACGGTACGGGCGGCGCTCGACGCCATCGTCCACTACGGCCGTCCGCAGCGCATTATTCTCGCCGTCCTCGTGGACCGCGGCAACCGCGAGTATCCCATTCAGCCCGACGTTGCTGCCGTGAAGATCGAGACCGCCCCCAACCAGAATGTACAGGTTCGGCTCGAAGAGCTGGACGGCGAGGAGCATGTTCTGCTGGTTACCAAAGGACCGGAGGACACACATTTCTAAGGGATGAGGGATACGGGATGAGGGATGAGCGAGACCACAGATTTCACGGATTGCACAGATTTCCAAAACAAAATCGCGGGGCCATGACTTCTGTGCAATGTGTGAAATCTGTGATTTCTTTTATTCAATGCCGTTCTTCTTTTGAGCCGCATCCTTCATCCCTCATTCTTCATTTTTTTCATGGAGCCTACTCGCATGACCGAGGCGCGTAAAGACGAAAAGCCGTTGGAGTTTCGGCAGGAACATTTGTTGGGTTTGGAGTATCTTTCGCGCGAGGAGATCGAGTGCGTTCTGCACAACGCGGCCGCGTTAAAGCCAACTCTCGACCAGAAGATCAAGAAGATGCCCACATTGCTCGGCAAAACCGTCGTGAACCTGTTTTTCGAGAACAGCACGCGCACGCGCACCAGTTTCGAGATCGCGGCCAAACGCCTCAGCGCCGATGTGATCAATTTCACCGTGGGCACTTCGTCAGTGGCCAAGGGCGAATCGCTGCTCGACACGGCGCGCACCATCGAGGCCCTTGGCAGCGATATCATCATCATGCGCCACTCGTGTCCGGGCGCCTGCCACTTGCTCGCCAGCCATTTGCGGTCGGCAATCATCAATGCCGGTGACGGCTGCCACGAGCACCCGACGCAGGGGCTGCTGGACATGTTCACGATGCGCGAGAGGAAAGGGCGGATCGAAGGTTTGACCGTGACGATTCTCGGCGATATACTCCACAGCCGCGTGGCGCGGTCGAACATTTGGGGTTTGACCAAGCTGGGGGCCAACGTCCGGGTGTGCGGCCCGCGCACGTTGATTCCCCGCGGCATCGAGGAACTGGGCGTGGAGGTGTTCTACGATCTCGAACAAGGCATCCGCGATGCCGATGTAATCAACATTCTTCGGATTCAGCGCGAGCGAATGGACAGCAATATGTTTCCGAGCATCCGCGAATACCGGCTGCTCTACGGACTGACCCACGATCGGCTGCGGTTTGCCAAACCCGATGTTCTGATCATGCATCCGGGGCCCATCAATCGCGGCATCGAGATTTCGCAGGGGGTAGCGGACGGCGAACACTCGGTTATCAACCAGCAGGTCACCAACGGCGTGGCCGTGCGCATGGCCGTGTTGTATTTGTTGGGGCAAGCGCGCGCGCAGAAAATTGAAATGGAAAAGGCGGAATGAGGACGGACACTATGGGCGCAATTCTGATCAAGAACGGACATGTCATAGATCCGGCGAATCGCGTGGACGCACGCCGGGATGTTCTGGTCGAAGGGGGACGGATTGCGGCGGTCGGAACCGGCTTGTCGGCTCCCGAGGCGCAGGTGATTGACGCCTCGGGATTATATGTTTTTCCAGGATTCGTGGACCTGCATGTGCACTTGCGCGAACCGGGCCGCGAAGACGAAGAGACGATCCGCACGGGTACGCGGGCGGCCGCCGCCGGCGGCTTTACCAGCGTTTGCGCCATGCCGAACACCACGCCGGTGATTGATCGGGCCACGGGCATCAACTATCTGAGGTCGGCGACACAGCGCGACGCCTTGGTGAATGTCTTTCCCGCCGCCGCGGTCACGGTCGGACAGCAAGGCAAGGAGATCACCGAGTTCGGCGACCTGATCCGGCGGGGCGCTGTAGCTTTCACCGATGACGGCCATTGTGTGGCCGACTCCGAGATCATGCGCCGCGCTCTGGAATATACGGCCATGTTCGATGTCCCCGTATTGGACCACTGCGAAGACCCGATGCTGAAGCGCGACGGCGTCATCCATGAGGGCCGTGTTTCGATGATGCTTGGCCTGCGCGGCATTCCGGCGGTTTCCGAAACAGTGATAGTGGCGCGCGACATTGCCCTGGCGGAATACGTCGGCGGCCATGTTCATATCCAGCATGTCAGCACGCGTCGGTCGGTCGAGTTGATCCGGGAGGGCAAACGGCGCGGCGTCCGCGTCACGGCCGAGGTCACGCCCCATCATCTCGCCCTGACCGAGGAGGCTTGTCTCACTTTCGACACCAACGCCAAAGTTGCCCCGCCGCTTCGGTCCGAAGACGACCGCCAGAGCCTTATCGAGGGGCTGCGGGACGGCACACTGGACGCCATTGCCACCGACCACGCCCCCCATACCGACATTGAGAAAGATATGGTCTTCACCGAAGCACCGTTCGGCACGATCGGTCTCGAATTTGCCTTCGCGGTTTGCCATGGCGAACTGGTGGCAACCGACCGAATGGATTTGGCGACCCTGGTGGAAAAGATGACCGTGGTTCCCGCCGCGATTCTTCGGCTAAACAAGGGAACGCTGTCCGTCGGGGCCGATGCCGACATTACGATTGTGGATTTGGGATTGGAGAAAACGATTTCGCGCGGCACACTGCTGTCGAAAAGCTACAACACGCCCTTTCTGGGCAAGACGCTGCGCGGCTTCCCGGTCCACACCCTCGTCGGCGGCCGGTTGGTCTATTCGAACGGAAAGATCGTCTGATCAGGAAACAGCAACGCTGACGGCCTCGGATCATCTCGGATGCACACCGACCAGGGTGGAAAAAAACGGGTGTTTGCGCCGGTGGCGGAAACGGCGCGCCTGACCGGCGACATTGTGCGGCTGGTTTTTACCGCGCCGGAGATCGCCGCCGGTGCGCAGCCGGGACAGTTCGTTGCGATTCGCGCCGGTCAAACCGAGGCCCCGCTCCTTCGCCGCCCCTTCAGTATCGGCGGTTGCGACGCGCAGGGCCGCATCGAGATCGTCTTTCGGATCATCGGCGCGGGGACCCAACTTTTGGCGGCCAAGCGTCCGGGCGAAACGCTCGACGTGATCGGCCCGCTCGGCCGTCCGTTCGAAATCGCTTCGGACGTGCGCGATTCAAGCATTCGCGGGCAGACCGACTCCGAGAGGGCCGAAGCGGGAATTCCCTGTCTTATCGCGGGCGGATTGGGCGCGCCTCCGATCGTCTTTTTGGCCCGCGTGCTCAAATCGCGCGGCAACCGTGCGATCCTTTATTACGGCGTGCGCACGAAAAGCGAGCTGGCGCTGCTGGGCAATGTTGAAAAAGACGTCGCGCGTCTGGTGGTCAGCACCGACGACGGGACGGCCGGTCATCACGGCGTGATCAGCGAAGTCGTGGCGCGCGAGATCCGCGAGGATGCATGCATTTATGCGTGCGGCCCGCGGCCGCTGCTGGCTGCGCTGATTCATCTCGCGCGCACGCGCAACCTCCGCGCCCAGTTGTCCTTCGAGCAGCAAATGGCCTGCGGGGTCGGCGCGTGTATGGGCTGCTCGATCGAAACGGCGCGCGGCTATCAGCGTGTCTGCACGGACGGGCCGGTGTTTCCGGCCGAGATGTTTTTCCCTCCGCAGAAAACCCACGAATAGATACCGGTGGAAATGGCCTCCGGCACGGAATGGGGACGCGGCCGTCAGGGGCTCTGCCGAAGGGCTTCCGCGCACTTCGGGTAGATAACGTCCCGCGCGCGATCGAGATCGTCCGGGAAGTCTATTTCCGTCCAGGGCAGGCCGCCGATGGGAATCGCGCGGAAGGGATGCCGACCGACCAGATGGTTAATACATTCGGGCAGCCAGAGACGGCGAAAGCGTTCGGGCTGCTGTTGGGCGAGAATGTCGAACGCAGCGTCGGCGGTGGCTGGTCCAAATTTGACCAGGCCGAGGTTTTCGCCGACGGCCTCATCCGGTGCAAGCGACTTGCTGATGCGCGCCACAGTGCCGCATCCGTCAAGGGCAATTTTCATTTCCTCATCGCCCATGTCGGAGCGCGGTTCATAAAGGAGGGCGTTGGGCGAGTCGGATTCGATGAGCAGACGCAGGAGCGCCGGGTGAAACACAACGTCGCTGTTGAGAACAAGGGTGCCCTCACGGGCGAACTCACGTGCACAATAAAACGAATACAGACTGTTCGTCACATCGTATTCCGCGTTATGGTAAAATTGCACGCGGAATCCCGCTGTTCCTGCGCGAACTTTTTCGGCGTAGAAACCTGTGACAACCGCCACGTCGCGGACACCGGCCCATTGCAGCGCGCGCAGTTGAAAGCGAAGGATCGTCTCCGGCCCCAGCGAGAGCAGGCACTTGGGCAATACATCGGTTGTGGTCCCCATGCGAAGCCCGCGTCCGGCGGCAAGAATTAGTGCCTTCATTTCAGCGGCAGCTCCAACATGCGATAGATCTCAGCCACGGCGCGGTCCGTGGCCCGGCCCGGATCGTGGAAATAGTCGGCAGCGGCGGCGCGGCGGATGGCGGTATGCTCATCGGGATGATTCAGCGCATGCACGACGACCTCGGGCAGTTGCGCCGCATCGGAGACTACATAACCCGTTCGCCGCCCCCAGGTGTCAAGGTCAATGGTGTTTTGATAGTGGGCAAACAATTCCGGTACATCGAGAAAGATGATCGGACGGTCGAGCACCAGAAACTCGTTGGCCACCGACGAGGCGTCGCTGATCAGAAGATCGCTCACAAACAGCAGCGGGGTCACGTCGTAATCGCTGACAAAATGAAACGATGGGAACTGTTGCCGAAGTTGGCGGACGCCTTCGGGGCCGCCGAACTTCGTGTGTCCGGGCAGCAAGCTCAGATCGTGCAGCTTGACAACAAAATTCACCGGCAACCGGCCGATCAATTCGACAATGGTCGAGCCGACCTTTGCCATCGAAGAGCGCGAACTCCACGTCGGCGCGTAAAGCACCGTCGGCCGGGACAGATCGAGCCCGAGATGCTCGGCGATGACGCGGCGATCGAGCGAGCCGTCCACCAGCGGATCGAGTTTGGGCATGCCGATCAGTACGAACCGTGGATCGTCGGGCGGAAAAATTCCCTTTTCGACAAAACGTCTCCGTTGATACTCGCCGAACAGAAACAGGCGGTCGTATCGCGCCATCTGGGGCGTAAAGGCTTTGCCCTTGAAGGACATGCCATGGAAGATATGCGCTTTCTTCCGGCAGCGGCGGCCGATCATCTTGGGGTCGGCGCTGACGTAAAGGTCAAAGCGACCCCATCGAGCTCGAAAGGACGAGACAAAGTCGCTGGCGCGAAGCCCCAGGGGCGCATAGAGCGAGGGAATGTCGCGCTTGCCGGCATCCTCGGCAAAAACAAAAATGCGCAAACGCGGATCGTTGCGCAAACGCTCGCCGATGCGCCGAAACATCACATAGTTCATCGGCGCGGTGGAATAAAAAAGAATCGAACGCTGGTGACGCCCGCCAAACATATCCCATCCCACTGGTGGCAGGATTCACAAGAGAAAGCGACTCCTGTCAATTGCCAAGTTGTTGGGAGCGTCGGCCTGATGGAGTTGCGGGAGAATGCAACGCGAGTATCCAGCCCCTGCTTCCCGCTGCACGGTTGCTCAGCAAAATACGGGGGATTTCCGGGCTAGATGCCCAGGCTGCGTCAATACCGGATTGGCGTTCGATGGACGGGAGCATACTGCCTACAGCCGCCATCGGTTCAAAAAGATCCTGCCAAACGGTCCGAGAATCCGATCGCCGTGTTCGTTGACGACAATCAACCGCGGCGGCCGTTTGCCCGTTGCGTCCGAGGGAATACCCGAAAAGCAGATTTGCGCCGTGTCGGGATTGACCTGGGGCGGGGAGACAACCTCGCCGCGAAACAGGATTCGATTGCCCGTTCCGTCGCGTTTGACGACATACACTCCCGGAATCCCCTTCTCGCCGACCCCGGAGTAGACAATTCGCTCAGAATCCAACCACTGCGGATGACGGCACCGCTGGGTGCCAGCTGGCGTTATCTGGCGTGACGAACCACCGGATGAGGCGATGATGGAAATGGCCGAACCGCCTAGGGGTCCGAGCCAGGAAGAATAGGCAATCCACTGCCCTGTCGGCGACCAGGCCGGCTCGGAATCGTCGGAGCGGCGGCGTATGATCTCGACCAGGTCTCGCACGGCCCCGGTATTCAGGTCTGCCACGGACAAAACGACAGGCACACAAGATTTGTCCGGAAGAACCGCGCTCTCCTGCGGCGTCTGGCGACAGAAAGCAATTTGCAAGCCGTCGGGCGAGAAACATGGATAGTTGTTCCAGAGGTTATTGGCCACAAGTTCACGAATCGCGCAGGTGCGCGTGTCCACAGACACAATCCGGCTGGTTCTCGAGGTTGTCCCAACCTCTGCCGCGACAAGCGCCAGTGTGCTGCCATCGCGGTTGGCGGCCAGATACACGCATTGCCCGCGCAGTGCGCTGTTCTCCGCGTCATCCGACAGCACGCGTGCAACCTCGGATGTCGCGAAATCCATCCGATAAAGATGAGGATGCGCGCCGGTCGGCTCTGTTCGCAGCGTTCCGTAGAAGTAGAGGCTGTGCCGGCGGACAACGTAGGCATGTTCGGGAAGGTCGAGCGGGATGAGCGGAGGCGCTGTTTGTCCCCAGACTCCCTTTGGCGGTAGAACTGCGAGGAAAGAAATCAACAGCGCACAAAACAAAATGCTGCGCCCCATACTTGAGTTCTCCCTTCCAAGACAATCCTTGTCGGGAAGCAATCAACTCCTGTTCAGGAGATCTCTATGGCGGACCGACCAATCCTTTTTGTTGCAGCGCTGAAGTCGTGAAGGAAATGTCCTGATGAAGGCTGCGTTTTGAGGTACCCCACACTCTGCAATTATGTCTTGCAAAAAAGCTGCCGGCTGTCAAGGCCATTCCTGCCGCCCTGCGGTGCAGTTTTCCTTGCCAGGCTTTTTTGGCGCCGCCACACTTCCAGATGCGACGGCGCGTTGCGCAAAAGGATTGGCAGTTTCTTGCCCGCGTCCCGAGTTTTTTCTACAGGAGACAACAGGCATGCATAAAGAACAGGCGGTTCTGGTTCTCGCGGTGATTGGTGTTGCCGCGGTCTTCGGTTTTTCTAGCGGCGCTCTGTGGGCGGCGGCATCCGATCCGGCCGCCCCATCCGCTGATGTCCTATTCTCGTGCACATTCGAGTCGGACAGCTGGTTCAAGGAGTGGGGATTGCGCGCAGCTGACCCGCATACGGCTCTTGTGGCCGAAGATGCGGACTTGAAGTTCGAGCCGTTTCGCGGCAAAGCTTTGCGCATCAAGGTGGACCGTGGCGGCCACTACGGCGTCAGCATACCGTTCGCCTTTCAAAAGCGGGTGGGCTTTGAGCCGGAAGAGGTTTACTTTCGCTACTACTTGCGTCTGGCCGATGACTGGAATCCCCGGCGGGGCGGCAAATTTCCCGGCTTTGGGGGCACTTACGGCCGGGCGGGCTGGGGCGGCAGGCGCGTCAACGGCCGCGACGGCTGGTCGGCGCGGGGACTGTTCCGCGGCCAGAAAGACGGCAAAACTCCCATTGGCTTTTACTGCTACCATGCGGACATGCGCGGCCAATATGGCTCCGAGTGGGTTTGGGATCGCGACAACCTGGGTCTGCTCGAAAATAACCGTTGGTACTGCATCGAGCAATATGTCAAAATGAACACGCCCGGAAAGAACGACGGCATATTGCGCGGCTGGGTGGACGGCCGCCTCGCTTTCGAAAAAACGGACATCCGTATGCGTGATGTTCCCGCGCTCAAGATTGAGTCGGTCTGGGTAAACATCTATCTCGGCGGCACGTGGACGGCGGAACGCGATCATCATCTTTACATAGACGAGGTGGTCATTTCGCGGAAACCGATCGGCCCGCTCGCTGCTGCCTCCAAGGCTGACGCACTGACGGCTTCTCGCTCCCCTGCCCAGGCGGACATGGCCTTTCCCAAGACCGCGTGGGAAGAGGCCGCGCCCGAGTCGCAAGGCGTGGATTCGGCAACACTGCAGCAGGCGCTCGACTATCTTCGTGAGAACGCAGGCCGCGACGGTATCCGCGAGGTGGTCGTTATTCGCAACGGCCGTCTGATATGGAAAGGCAACAACATTGACCATCAGCACGGCGTGTGGTCATGCACCAAATCCTTCACCAGCACAGTCCTGGGGCTGTTGATTGACGACGGAAAAGCGACACTGGACACGGCAGCGATGAAATACCTGCCGGCCATGTCGAAAACTTTTCCCGGCGTCACGTTGCGCCACTTTACGACCATGACGTCGGGCTACTACGCCGTTGGCGACGAGCCGCTCGGCACGTACGCCCATGGGCCAAGCCCCACGTGGTGGTTGCCGGCCGACAAGCCGCTCTTCGCGCCGCCCGGTTCCCGGTATGCCTATTGGGACTCGGCGATGAACCAATTCGGCTATGTATTGACTCGGATTGCCGGCGAACCGCTTGAGGATTTGTTCAAGCGCCGCATCGCCGATCCTATCGGCATGGACCGCGCCAAATGGGACTGGGGCGAATTTGCGGACATCGAGGGCCTCAAGGTCAACGGCGGTTCGGGCAACAGCAGCCGCCACATGATGATCAGCGCGCGGGAGATCGCCCGCTTCGGCCACCTCTTTCTCAACCGCGGCAACTGGAACGGCCGGCAACTGATCAGCACCCAATGGGTAGACGCGGCCACCACGGTGCAAGTGCCCGCGACCATACCCATCGGCCACCCCAGCAGCAACGGCGGTCCGGGGCAGTACGGCTTCAACTGGTGGGTCAACGGCATTGGCCCCGACGGGCAGCGCAAATGGCCCGAAGCGCCTCCGCATACTTTCGCCGCGATGGGGCACAACAATAATGTCGTGTTTGTGATTCCCGAGTGGAGAATGGTTGTCGTGCGGCTGGGGCTGGATCAGAAAGACCGGCGCATCGGCGATGCTGCCTACAGCGCGTTTCTCGGAAAAGTGGGTGCTGCAATCAAGGATTGACAGTGGCCCGTACGGAGGGTTTTTTACCGAAGTTGACGATGTAACCATTACGCGTTCCTTACAACGTGAGAGGAGGCGTGTTCCATGAAACAAACTCTGCACTGCGGACTGGCAATTGCTCTGGTTGCGGCACTAAGTATCGGCGCAGCGGAAAAAGGCGCAGGCGGCAAAAAAGGCAAAGGGCGCAAGGCCGCCAAAGAGGCGCCGGCCGCCACCGCACGCGTACAAACCGCTTCGCCGTCTGCCGAAGGCTGGGTCTCGTTGTTCAACGGCAAAGACCTCACGGGATGGAAACAGATCAACGGCACAGCAAAGTATCATGTCGAGGACGGCTGCATCGTCGGCACGACCGTCAAGGGCAGCCCCAATTCCTTCCTCTGCACCGAAAAGAACTACAGCGACTTCGAGTTCGAGTGCGAAGTGAAGTGCGATCCCCGCCTGAACTCCGGGATTCAGATTCGCAGCGAAAGCAAGAAGGAATACAAGGATGGCCGCGTCCACGGCTATCAGGTCGAAATTGCCGACAGTGCCAACGCCGGCCATGTCTATGACGAAGCGCGCCGGGCTCGATTCCTCGATCTCACCGAGGCCGACAAGACCAAGAAGGGCGGCCCCTACAAGGCGGGCGAATGGAACAAGTATCGCATCCTCTGTGTCGGCCCGCGCATCCAGACATGGATCAATGACACCAAAGTCGCGGATTTTACCGACACCATGACCGCCACCGGGTTTATCGGCTTGCAGGTGCATGCCTTCAAAGGCGAACCCGAAGCGCAGGTGCGCTGGCGCAATATCCGCATTCGCGAGATAAACAAATGACCGGCGGCATGGCAATTGAGGTTGGGCGCCCGACCTGTCCGGCCTGCCTGACCCGTCTGATCCGTCGAACCCGTCTGACCAGTCGGACCTGTCCAGCCCGTCCGACCTATTTTTGCTGATCAAGGAGTTCTTGCTCATGGAACGCCGCACATTCTGCAGCCGCATAACCGCTCTGTCCGCTTCCGCTTTGGCTGCGCATCAAGCCGGCGGTGCAGCTCAGCAAAAAATCAGCGCTGCGCCGGACAGCATGCCTCAAATCCCATTCGGCAAGTATAGGGTCTCCCGTTTGGTTCTCGGCGCGAATCCATTCCATGCGGGATCGCACTTGTCCATATTTGTGAACCAGGAAATGCGAACGTACTACACGCTGGAGCAGAAATTGAAGACCTTGCGACGCTGCGAGGCAGTGGGCATCTCGCTCTGGCAGGGCAGCGATGACCATCACTGGGTGTATCGTCAGTATCGGGAGCAAGGCGGCAGAATGTTGTACATTTCGCTGGGGCGATGCGATGTGCCTACCGCCGAGCACTACCTCAAGCAGCTTCTCGACGTGGGCTGCATCGGCATTGCTCATCACGGCGAAGTGACCGATTCGCTGTTCAAGGCGGGAAAGCTGGACCGCATCCACGACTATCTCAAGCGCGTGCGCGATGCCGGCGTGCTGGTCGGCGTTTCGACTCACATGCCCGACGTAGTGGATGCCGTCGAATCGAAAGGCTGGGACATTGATTTCTACATGACGTGCGTGTACGAACGGCATCGCACCCGCGAGGAACTGAAAAAACTGATGGGCTATGTGCCCATCCCCGTGCGCGAGGTTTATCTCGAAGAAGATCCGCCGCGCATGTTCAAAGCCATGCGGCAGACCCAGCGCACGTGTTTTGCGTTCAAGATCCTTGCAGCGGGCCGTCTGTGCGATCGCAAGGAATCGGTCGAGCAGGCGTTTCGGCAGACGTTCGAGAGCATCAAACCGACCGATGGAGTGATCGTCGGCATTTACGACAAGTTCAGCGACCAGGCAGGCGAGGACGCCGAATACACGCGCCGGTTCAGCGCACTCAGCCATGCCTAGACCGGCCTGTTCGTAGTTCAAATGTTAGTTTGTCGTACGTAGTTCAAACTTCAGTTTGCTGTTTGTAGTTCAAATTTTCGTTCGTCCTTCTCCACACTTTCGCACCGCATGCGAGGTCGGAGGCCGCCCATGCTAAAAACGCGCAGAGAGTTTCTGACCAACGCGGCCGTTGCCGCCGCGCCGTTCGCAACACTGGCGATAGCGACGACGCCCGGTTATTCCGCGAGTTCTTCAAGGCAAGACCGCCCGAAGTCCGACGCACCCCTGCCGACGCCGGCCCGCCAAAAATTCGGCGTCTCGACGTATTCCTTCTGGCAGTTCCGCCGCGAGCGCGTCGAAGTTGCCGATTGCATCGAGCGCGCAGCCGCCCTGGGCTTCGATGGCGTCGAGATTCTCCATCGCCAGATGACCGGCGAATCGAACGACTATCTTCAGTCGCTCAAGCGCGCGGCCTTCGTGAACGGCGTTGACCTGATTTGCCTCTCGATCCATCAGGGCTTTCTTTCGCCCGATCCTGCGGTTCGGCAAAAGAACATTGATCATACTCTCCACTGCATCGAGCTTGCCCACAAACTTGGCATCCCGGCCATGCGTCTCAACACCGGCACGTGGGGCACGTCGGGTTCGTTTGACAAGCTGATGGCAAATAAAGGCGTGGAGCCTCCGCTCGAAGGCCACACCGACGAGGAGGCGTTCGAGTGGGTCGTCGCAGCGATCGAACAATGTCTTCCCCGCGCGCAGGAGTGCGGCGTCGTGCTGGCGCTCGAAAACCATTGGGGACTGGCGCGCACGGCCGAAGGACTGCTTCGCATCCTCGAAGCGGTTCATTCGCCGTGGCTGTGCGCGCTCCTGGACACCGGAAATTTCCTCGAGAACCTGTATGAGCAATACGCAAAGGTCGCGCCGCATGCGGTCATGGTGCATGCAAAAACCTACTTCGGCGGCGGCCTGTGGTATTCGCTCGACATTGACTATGCGCGCGTGGCGGCAATTCTTCGCAAGGCGGGGTTCCGCGGCTATGTCTCGCTGGAATTCGAAGGCAAAGAAGATGCGGCCACCGGCGTGCCCAAGAGTCTCGATCTGCTGCGAAAGGCCTTTGGATAAGACAGAACAAGGAATGACCGGCCTCGAACGCGTTCAATCCGTCCTGGGGGGCCGCCCGCCCGACCACCTGCCCGTCCTGCCCATGCTTCATACCGGCCTGGCCGGCATATTCGGCGTTTCGCTGGGAGAGTTTTTCACATCCGCCGCGACGATGGCCCGCGTCATGATCGCAGGCCAGCGCCGTTTCAGATTCGACGGCGTGCAATTGACGCTCGGCGTTGCCGGAGAAGCCGAGGCGCTCGGTGCGCTCACCGACCAGCCGCCCGACGGCGCTCCTATCTTGCGCGAATATCTGTTAGCCAATTCGGAGGCTCTCGAAGCCCTCCGCCAGCGCGATCCCGCCGCCGGCGGCCGCATGCCGCTGTTCTTCGAGGCCGTTTCGCGCGTCGTGGAGGCCATCGGCCGCGACACGTTTGTCCTTGCCACCATGCGCGGACCGCTGCTGATTGCCTCGCAACTGCGCAAGCCGGAAACACTTCTTGTGGACCTGTTGGAGAGCCCAGAGGACGCCGGGCGCATATTGGATTTCTCTGTCGAGGTTGCGCTCCGTCTTGCACGACCGCTTCGGGCGACCGGCGCGCACGGTATCCTTCTGGGCGAAGCCACCTGTTCGCCCAGTTTCATCTCGCCTGCTCTCTACCGACAGATCATCCTGCCCCGCCATCGGCGCCTTGTTGCGCAACTCAAAGCGATGGGATGGACGTGCGTCGGACTTCACGTGTGCGGAAACATCACGGCGATCCTCGACGACTTGGTTACGACGGGTGTTGACTTTTTCGACGTGGATTATCAGGTGGACGCCGTGCAGGCTGCCCGGCACGTTGCCGGTCGTGTCGCCCTTCGCGGCAACCTCGATCCCAGCGCCGACTTCCGCTTTGGCTCGGTGGAGAAGATCAAAGCCTCGACTCGCGCTCTGTGCAAGTCCGTCGCCGGTACGCGCTGGATCGCCGGCAGCGGCTGCGACATTCCCGCCGGCACGCCCGCCGAGAACATCGCCGCGTTTGTCGAGACCGTCCGCGAAAGTGCATGAACGCAACAGCGGCGGCCCCGCAAAGGAAAGTTCTTGCCTTGCCGCCGACAAGCGGCAACCATCGGCTGTAGCACGTGCACCGCGACCGCCCGTCAGTCGCCAATACCCATGTTCCCTAATCCGCTCACTCGCGCCCTGCTTCGCGCCGTTCAACTCAGTTCCAATCTGGCGACGCTCGCCGCCTGCCGCTTGGTTCGCTGGACGGGCAAGAGCCGCGAGGCGCTGCATCCCAAGCATCTGGTTGCCGAGCCGGCAGTCAGTTGGTATGTGGACCTGGTGCAACGGGGCGATTGCATCCTCGACCTGGGGGCAGGGACGGCGATTCATGGCGCGCGATGCGCCGAGGCGGGAGCCCGTTTGGTGGTCGCGGCAGAATTGAGCGAAAGGAATCTGGCAAAAGCCCGCGGCCTCGCAAGAGGCGAAAACGTTCGGTTGGTGCGTTGCGACGCGACGCGCCCGCTTCCGTTTCGCGATGCCGCATTTACCGGCGTGTTGTTGCTCGACATTCTGGAGCACCTTGCCGATCCGGAAGCGGCGCTGCGCGAGGTGGTTCGCACTCTGCGTTCCGGCGGATGGGTTGCTGTCGCGCTGCCAAATTCGCAAACAACATGGAAGCAGCGCTATCGCCGGGCGGGGTTGCCCTGGAGGAGCGACCGCGACCACAAGCATGAGTACACATGGCCGCAGATTGCCGCCCTGCTCGAAAGAGCCGGCTTGCGCATTCAATCGGGGCCGACTCCGATTATCTTCGACACGCCGCTGGCCGGATGGATTGACTTGATCGGCGGTCTGTCGTTACAGCTCTATCGGCGCGGGATCGCATGGCGAATTCGCCGCGCCGTGGAACATCCGCAGGAGTCCACCGGCTTTCGATGTGTGGCGACGAAATCCTGAGTGTTTGCTCGCCGGAATTGGGGATTGATCCCGAATCGAATCTCGGCGGCGCCGTGTATGATCGCGGGATCTTGCGGGCATTGGCTGCCCTGGGGACGCGGATTCTCATTCCGTTGCCGCGCGGCGAGCGCCACGAGACCGTCGCGAATTGGGAGATCATCGAAACGCCGCGCCACCGCTGGAAGTATTATGAGTACAACTTCATTTTTCGCCGAACGGTTGCCCGCCTTCTGGCCGACCGCTCCCCCATCCACATACTGCGGGCGCACGCTGTGGCGTCGGTGGGGCCAGGCCTGCTTGGGCTTGCCCGCCGCCATCGTATTCCCTGCCACCTTCATTATCATCACTGGGAGAGGCATTTCATCCGCAACCTGATCGAGCGATGGACGCTGCACCGCTACGACCTGATCACGACCGACAGCGAGTTTTCGCGCCGCGACCTGATCGCGCGCTATAGACTTCGCAATCGCATTGTAGTGAACTATCCGGGAGTGCGAGAGACCTACGCGCCCGGGCCGGCCAGCCGCGACCTGGCCGCGCGGTTTGGACGCAAGCAGGTCCTGCTCTATGTAGGCGTGCTTGCGGCGCGCAAGAACCTGTCGTTTCTTCTGGGGGTGCTGCGGCGCCTGCGCGCCGGGAACCATCCCGACGCCGTGCTGGCCGTTGTCGGAAGCGGGCCGGAGGAACCGGCTCTTCGGCGCAGGGCCGAGTCGTTGGGTATTGCAAACGCTGTTGTATTTGCCGGGCGTGCCAGCGAAGCCATGAAAATAGACTACTACCGCGTGTGCGATGTCTTTGTCTTTCCCTCGCGTATGGAGGGCTTTGGCATGGCGCCGGCCGAGGCCATGGCCTTTGGAAAACCTGTCGTGGCCGCCAACACCTCGTCGCTTCCGGAAGTTGTCGCGGACGGCGAAACGGGGTTTCTGGCCTCACCGACGGACGAGGCAGACTTTGCGACGAAGATTGCCCGTCTGCTCGATTCGCCCGAACTGCGGAACACGATGGGTTGCGCCGGCCGCCGCCGAGTGGCTGAACACTTTGACTTTCGCCGCAGTGCCGAGATTCTGTTGGACGAGTATTTGCGATTGAAACACCGGACCGCGTATGACGGCTGATTTGCGCGCCAGGATCTTGGGTATTCTTCCCGAACAAGGCGGCAGCATCGCAGGCCTGCGCCGCAGCGGGCAGGACACGCGTTTCATCGAACAGTATCTCAAGCGCTATGCGACCGCTTTTGATTCCGTCCATTATTTTTCCTATGCGCGCGAGACGCTCGACGTCCGCGTGGCCGACAACTTCCATCTCCATCCCAATCCCGGCTGGCACCGCTGGATTTACTCCTTTGCCCTGCCGTTTGTTTATGCGCGGACCTTTCGCCGCTGCGCGGTGCTGCGTGTGATGCAGGCCACGGGGGCTATCCCCGCGCATCTGGCGCGGCTGCTCTACGGCGTACCGTACGTGGTCACCTACGGCTATCACTACTCGACAGAGTTGCGGGCGAAGGGGCGGCGATTGCGCGCCTGGCTGTTCGACCGCCGCGCCCTCTGGGCACTGCGCACCGCCGACGGCATCATTGTCACCACACCGGCGCTGGCTGACTTTGTCAGCCGCTTCGCGCCGCCCGATCGAATCGCGTGGATCCCCAACAGCGTGGATACGGAGCGGTTCTCGCCGGGCACGGCTGCGAAACCAGCCGAAGGCCGCCGCTGCCTGATCGCCGTCGGCAGTCTGACGGCCAACAAAAACCACCGACTCCTAATCGAGGCTACGGCGCTGACCGGCCGCCGCGACCTGGATGTTGTCATTCTTGGCCGAGGCGAGGAGGAAGATCGCCTGCGGCAGTTGGCTGCCGCGAAGGGCATTTCACTCCAACTGCCCGGTATCGTTCCCAATGATGCGCTGCCCGAGCATCTTCGGCGTGCCGATCTCTACCTCATCACATCGCTGAGCGAGGGCCATCCGAAGAGTTTGCTGGAGGCCATGAGCGTGGGTCTTCCGTGCATTGGCACGGACGTACGCGGGATTCGCGATGTCCTGAAGGACGGCGAGACCGGCCGGCTGGTGGCGCCGGACGCGGGCGAGTTGGCGAAGGCAATCGGCGAACTGTTGTCGAATCCGCTGCGTGCGCAGGCGCTCGGAGCCGCCGCGCGCCGCCATATTCTCGAGCACTACGATGCGCAGGTTGTAATGGAGCGCGAGATTGCGTTTTTGAAGCGGATGGCGCGGCGCCAATAGGGACCCCGGGCCGCAGGGCAACTACTCGTTGGACAGCGACCATTGTTTATAGTCCACTTCCCAGACCGTCCAGGGGCCGCCTTTGTCGGCGGGCCGGTCGCGCCGCCAGTCGCCGCCGAGACGGTGGATGTCGCCGTCGCTGATTACCCCGTTCGTGGGGTCGAAAACACGCATGACAATCGGGCCGGTATAGATCTGGCCGATTCGACCGGGAATGGAATCGTAGATACCGTCGGGCCATTGGTCGTTGCCGTCGAAACCCTCGATGAAGTCGGGTCCCAGCGAGTAGATGCAATAGGCGTATTCGCAGCTGCAAGCCTCGAAGTGCGGGGCGAAATCGTTGGATGCGGGATTCCGCATCACGCTGAAGGGGTCCGTCGGCCAGGTTGTAAGATAAGCAATGGGCGTGGTGACTTGAATCATCCCAATTTGCATCCACTCGATACCCATGGGATTGTTGTCCCAGTCCATGGGATAGCGGTTGTTGTCCACCATATAGGCTTCCCATGCCAGAGCGACGACGCGCAGGTCTTGCTTGACTCGTGCGCACTTGGCACGGACCTGGGCTTCCAGAAAATTAGGCAAGGCAATGGCGGCGAGGATCGAAATAATTCCGACGACCACCAGCAATTCGATCAAGGTAAAGCCGCGGCGTTCCGGCTTCATTGGAGGCCTCTGGATTTTGATGCGGACGGGCGCAAAATAGACTTTCGCGCAGCAGCCCCATAGCGCGTTATCTTGTCCCGCTTCGCCTGCACCGAAAAAGCAACCTACTGTTCTATACCCGCCGAATCCGGAAAGGTTACCATTCGCAGCTCGTTGCGGCGTTCAATACGACTCGCCGCCGGAGCGCCGGAACACGCATCCCACACTGACCGTCCCATTCGTCGGGTCGTGCGGTTCATGGTTCTTCCCTCTTACTTCTTTCCAAATCGAGGCACGCCCGATCCGCAGACCGGGCGCGCCGTCTGGCCTTGTTGACGTACCATCCCGATTCCACCCACCGACTCGATCCACAACATCCGCTTACCGCGGATAGAAACCCTTGGCATGGCAAATAATGTCGCCGTCCGAAATGGTGCCGTTCGTCGGGTCGTAGCCAAGGGCTTTGCCGCG
>JADFCW010000001.1 GCA_017161705.1 Candidatus Sumerlaeota bacterium
ATGGACTTCCGCCTCGGCTTCGGCCAGACGGCGGAAGGCCTCGCGGGCGCGGGCGCGCACGCGTTCGGGCAGCTGGGAGCCATCGAGGATCTTGTAGAGGTCGCCGAGTGTGCGATGGACATCCTTGCTTTCATCCACGGTGACCTCCACGCGTGTGGCGCGGATGCCCTGGCGCTTGACGGCGGCGGCCTGAAGGTCAAAACCCTCGACGGGCAGCGAGGCCAGTCCCTTTTTCAGGTCGGCGACGTCCAGTCCCAAATCCACCAGCGCCCCCAGCGTCATGTCGCCGGAGATGCCGTTGTAGCAGTCAAAGTAAGCGATGTTCATGCGTTAAGAACCTCGCATCCCATGTAAGGCCTCAGGACTTCCGGGACAACGACCGCACCGTTGGCGGTCTGGTAGTTCTCCAACAGCGCAATCACGGTTCGCGGCAGCGCGAGGCCCGAGCCGTTCAGTGTGTGGACAAACTCCGGCCTGGCTTTCTCGTCGCGGCGGAAGCGGATATTCGCACGGCGCGCCTGAAAATCGCCGCAATTGCTCACCGAGGAGACCTCCAGGAATCTATCCACGCCCGGCGCCCACACCTCGATGTCATAGCACTTGGCAGCGGCAAATCCCATATCGCCCGTGCACAGGGCCACGACGCGATAATGCAGTCCCAGCCGCTGGAGAACCGTCTCGGCAAACCCCAGAAGCCGTTCCAACTCGTTGTAGGAATCTTCGGGCGGGGTCAGTGAGACCATCTCGACCTTGTCGAACTGGTGGAGACGGATCAGGCCGCGCACGTCCTTGCCATAGGAGCCGGCCTCGCGCCGGAAACACGGCGTGTGGGCGGCGACGCGAATGGGCAAGTCGGCGGCGCGCAAAATCTCGCCGCGATACAGGTTGACCAGTTGTACCTCGGCCGTAGGAATCAGGAATAAATCATCGCCTGCGATCCGATACATGTCCTCTTCGAACTTTGGCAACTGGCCCGTGCCGGTCATTGTTTCGCGCGTCGCAAGCGCCGCCGGCATCATCTCGATGAAACCGTGCTCGCGCGTGTGAAGATCGAGCATGAAGCTGATCAGGGCGCGCTCGAGCCGGGCGCCGGGACCTGTGAAAAGGGCAAAGTTCGCACCGCTGAGTTTGGCCGAGCGGGGGAAATCGAACAGGCGCAGTCTCTCGCCGATTTCCCAATGCGGCTTAGGTTTGAAATCCAATTTCGGCGGCCCGCCCCAACGCTTCACCTCGACGTTGTCGCGCGCGTCTTTGCCGATGGGCGTGGTTTCGTGCGGCAAATTAGGGACGAGCAAAAGCAGCGCATCGAGCGACGCCTCGATGACGCGGAGTTTTTCATCGTTGGCTTTGATCTGCTCGCCGAGCCGACGGATTTCGGCCTGAAGGGCGGTGGTGTCGAGGCCCTGTTTTTTCATCTGGCCGATCTTGGGCGAGGCCTCGTTGCGGCGCATTTTCATCTCGTCGGTTTGCTGCAAAAGAGCGCGCCGCTGCTGGTCCAGCTCGAGAATACGGTCGAGGTCCACGCAGGCATTTCGGGCGGCCAGCGCCTGGCGCACCCGGTCGGGTTCATCACGAATCAGTCGAAGGTCTATCATGTACGGTCCGTCGAGGCGGTGCAGGCAAACACTCTGCGGAAGCGGATTCGTATGCTTCGTATGCTAGTCGGGCGTGGCGAAAGAATCACACGGCAGACGGTTGTCCTGCCTCGCAAAAATAGGATTGTGTCTTTAAGGGCGCAAAAGGCGCGTGTCAATGGCAAAACCAGCCAGCATTCTCACCGACCGCGTGCCGTGAAATTCCTTGACGCCGTTTGCGCCGGCCCAAACACTTTTTCCGCCCTGAGGCAAGAAAGGACGGTCTGCCATGAAACACAAGCAACCCGGCGAGGGGGAGAATTCCTTGCGCGGCCTTTCGCGCCGCGCGCTGCTGCGCGGCGCCGCTTGCGCTGCTCCCGCGATTTTCAGCATTCTGCCCCGCCGCGTCCTCGGCGGCGCGGGCCACCGTTCCCCAAGCGAAAGAGTGACGCTGGCCGGCGTGGGTATCGGCGGCGTCGGCTTCCCGCAATTGCAATCGTGCGAAAAAGCCGGCTTCCAAATCGTTGCCCTTTGCGATGTGGACGATCGCCTCGCCGCGCCCGCCCGGAACAAATGGCCCCAGGCCCGCGCGTACCGCGATTTTCGCGAACTGCTCGACGCCGAAGGCGATCGGATTGATGCGGTGTATATCGGCACGCCCGACCATACGCACGCGGTCGTTGCCGCAGCCGCGCTGCGAAGGAAAAAGCACGTTTGCTGTGTCAAGCCGCTGACGCGCACGCTCCTCGAACTGCAGACCGTTGTCGAGGCCGCGCGCCGCGCCGGCGTTGCCACCCAGGTGACGGCCGCCCCCAACACCAACGAAGCGTCCTGCCGCCTGTGTGAGTTGCTTTGGGCCGGTGCCATCGGCCAGGTGCGCGAAGTGCATGTTTGGTCCGACCGTCCCATCTGGCCGCAAGGCATGACTCGTCCCGCCGGCGAGGATTCGATTCCGGACCATCTAGACTGGGACTTGTGGATCGGTCCTGCACCCATGCGCCCCTTCAAGGATAAATGGCCCGACGGCCACATCGCCCTCGCGCAGATCAAGGCCAACAAGGGCAAGCGGCCGCTTTCTATGGGTGTCTATCATCCCTTTAACTTTCGCGGCTGGTGGGATTTCGGCACGGGCGCACTCGGCGACATGGGCTGCCATATTATCAATCCGGTTTATCGCGCTCTGAAGCTCGAACACCCGACGCGCGTGCAAGCCTCCTCGACGCTCGTTCTCGAAGAAAGCGCGCCTTTGGCCTCGATCGTGACCTATGATTTCCCCGCACGCGACGATATGGCGCCCGTGCGCGTGGTCTGGTATGACGGCGGATTGAAGCCGCCTTGTCCGAAGGAGCTGGCGGACCGCCCGCTGCCGAACCAGGGCGCGCTTTTCGTCGGCAGCAAGGGGAAGATGCTGGGGCCGGAGATTCTGCCCGCATCGCGCGCGAAGCAGTTTTCCGGCGTCCCCAAAACGCTGCCCCGCCGCCCGGGCACGTTTGACGAGTGGTTCGAGGCTTGTAATGGCGGCGAGTCGGCCGGCTGTCATTTCGACTGGGCCGAACGGATTACGGAATTTGTTCTGCTGGGCAATATCGCTCTGCGCACCGGCATGGACCTGAAGTGGGATGCGAGCAAGAGGCGTTTCAGCGGGACCGGCGCCGAGGAGGCCAACGCGTTGCTTCATACGCCGTATCGCGAGGGGTGGGCGTTGTAGAGAGTTTTCATTTCCGTTTCTTCGCCGCCTGATGGCATGAAACACCACCGAAGGTTGACTCCTGGGCAAAATGCAAGGGGAGTTTGAACCGCAGACGGCAAACGGAAACTCGGACTCCGAGCGGAGGAGAGGCCCATAGGATGGTTCGGAGAAAACTGTTGATTTTGATCGCCGCGGCGGGTGCGGCCGTTCTGGCCGACGGCTGTCGCTCGCGCCGACCGCCTGTCCTGCGCGTCGCTCACATTTACGAGCCTCTGGCCGGCCCCGTCTATGCCGCCGGTCTTCGATGGCTCGAAGGCATTGCGGAGCAGTTCAGGCAGAACCATCCGGATTTCACTGTCCGTTTCGAGCAGGTGCAATGGAACAAGATAGACAGCAAATCCATGACGGATTTTCGCGCGGGGGTCGGCCACGATGTTGTGATGAGCTCGCCCCAGATGATGCCGCAGCATTTCCTGACGGGCGACCTGCTCGATCTGTCCCCCTTCCTGCGGCACTGGCCGCCGGGCGCCGTCGAGGACTTCGCCTGGTCGCCATCGTGGCGCGCCTGTACCAGCGGCCCGGTGTGTCTGGGTATCCCAACGGGTGTCCATGCGCGCGTAGTCATTTACCGCAGGGACTATTTCCAGGACGCTGGCCTCGATCCCGACCGGCCGCCGGCCACGCTCGACGCGTTACTCGAGGCGGCCAAAAAACTCACACGCGACACCAACGGCGACGGCAAAACGGATGTCTGGGGATTAGGTCTGTATATGGGCCCCGAACGCGCCACCATCGAACTCTATTTTGCCCCGCTTCTCTGGCATTTCGGCGGTGATCTCTGGGATCCCGTCACGCAGCAGGCCTCGTTCGCCGACGCGGCCGGCGTGCGCGCCGCCGAATGGCTTCGCGATTGCGTCCATGTCCACAAAGTGACGCCGCCAACGGCCATGGGCGGCAAGTATGACGGCGTGTTCGAGGCCTTCATGCGCGGCGAACTGGCCATGGCGTGGGGCTGGGGGAATTACTGGAACGTGGAACTGGAGGCCAAGGGATGGACTCGGGGTCTGCATCCGGCTGCGCCCGGCGGCCAGGCGGTCAAAGTCGGGGTCATGCTCACGCCCACGCGCGAGGGCGCGCAGTTTTCCAACTGTTGGACCGTCTCGATTCATAAACTCTGCCCCCATCCCGACAAGGCATTCGCTTTCATCGAGACGATGCTGAAACCAGAGAATCTCGACCACTATGCCGATGCCGGATTGCCCGCGCGGCGCTCGATGTGGGAGCGGCCGCAGTTCGATAACGACTGGTATCGCACGTGGCGACAGGCCGCCGAGCGCGGCCGGCCGATGCCTCCGACGCCGCACTTCAACCATCTGGCCGACTCGGTTGCCGTGGCGTTGCAGGAAATCGTGTTGAAACAGGCCGATCCGGCCCAGACGCTCCAGCGCTATCAGGACGAGTTCAATCGGCGTTATGCGAAACCCTAAGCGCTCGCTTCCCGCCCGCGTTGTCGCCTCGCCGCAGTGGCTGTTTCTGCCGGCGCTGCTCTTTTTGGCTTTGTTCTGGGTGGCGCCGATCGGCCCGGGCATCCTGATCAGCTGTCAGGAACCGGTAGCCGGGACCGCAATGCTGGAATGGGCGGGCCTCGCCAATTATCGCCTGCTTCTGACCGAGAAAACCTTTCGCACCAATGCCGCGTTGACACTTTGGTATTTGTTGGGTGTTGTAGGGTTTTCAACGCCGGTTGCCTATCTTGCCGCGCTGGCCATTGCAGGGCGGAAACGAGGAACGGGGGCGATTCGTGCACTGTTTCTGCTGCCGTGGGTTGTGCCGCCGGTGGTCAGCGCGCTGATTTTTCGCGGGCTGGCCGATCCGCAGGTCGGGCCGCTGGCCGCGTTCTATCAATGGCTTTCGGGCAATCCGGACCTGATCCCTCTCCATCATCCGTTCTGGGCCATGGTTCATGTGATCGTGCACAGTGTGTGGCGGTCGGTGCCCGTGCTGACGTTGTTTCTGGCGGCCGGACTGACAACCGTTCCCGACGAGCTGTACGAGGCGGCGGAAGTGGATGGCGCGGGCGCCTGGCAGCGATTCCGCCTGATCACGCTGCCGCTGACGCGCTCGCACCTGGCCACCGGCCTATTGCTAATCAGCGCTTTTACGCTGCAGGATGCGGAGACGATCTATGCGATGACCGGCGGGGGGCCGGGCCACGACACCGAGGTGCTGGCGGTGCGGCTGTTCCGCGAGGCTTTTGCGCAGGGCCAGCTCCACGTTGCGGCGGCCATCGGGACGCTCCTTCTTGCCGCGGGTGTTGCCCTCATGGCGTTTTATCTGATTCTGTTCCGACGCGCGGAATCTGCCTCATGAAACGGTTTGCGCAGGCAGCGGTGCTGACGGCTCTGGCGGCCTTTTGTTTGTTTCCCATTCTCTGGGGCGTGCGGACGAGTCTGTCGCCGCCGCTGGAAAAGTCTCTGTGGCCGGCTCGGCTGACCGTCGAGCACTACGAGAAAATCCTGTCTCGTGCGGATTTCTATCGTTACGCCCTCAACAGCCTGGTTTTGACCGCTGGCACGCTTCTGGTGGTCATCCCGCTGGCGCTGATGGCCGGTTATGCGCTGGCGCGCCACCGCTTCTGGGGCCGGCAAGCGGCCCCGGTGCTTCTGGCGCTGCCGCTACTGCCGACGGTTTCGTTTCTGGTGCCGATCGCCGGCTACCTGCACGTGATGGGCTTGTATGATACGCGCTGGGCGCTGGTTTTGGCCAACGCCGCGTTCGCGCTGCCGTTTGCCATCTGGATGGTGTGGAATTTTGTCCATGCTATCCCGCTGTCGCTCGAGGAGGCGGCCTTTCTGGACGGCTGTTCGAGGCTGCAGGCGCTGGTGCGCGTGGTGCTGCCGGCCATGGCCCCCGGCGCCGCGGCCGCGGCGGTCTTTGTGGCCGTGCAGAGCTGGAGCAACTACCTGTTCGCCTTTGCGTTGACCAGCGACTCGCGCATCCGCGTTCTGCCGCATGCTATTGTCGAATACATCGGGCAATTCTCGACCGATCTGGGCGGCCTGACCGCCATTGGCACCCTCACACTGATCCCGCCGCTGGTCCTGTATCAACTTTTGCAAAAGTGGTTCATCGCCGGCATGTATGGCTCCAGCCGGCCGTAGCAGCGCGACAGCCTACGGGCGTTTTGCAATGGCCGCGTCAATCACGTTGCGCATGGAGGCCACGACGGTTTCCCAAGACCTTTCGGCGGCCAGCCGAACTCCGCGGTCGCGGCGTTCGGGCGGAAAGTCGCGCAGGGCGCGCTCGCACTGGGCGAGAAACTGTTCGGGCGTGTCGGCAAAATAGATGACGTCGCTGTAATGTTTCACCATGTCGGGGATGGGCGTGGAGACGACGGGCTTGCCCGAGGCGAAGTATTCCAGCGCCTTGGTGGGATTGATGTGAGCGGTCAGTTCGTTGAGTTTGAACGGCATCAAACATACATCGAAGCACGACAAATAACGCGGCAGGAGTTCGTAGCGGCGCGCGCCGGTGAATACCACATTGGGCGCGGAGAACAGACGAAAGACGTTCGGGAAAATCGGTCCGATCATCACCAGATTCCAGTCCGGGCGCTCGCGGGCGATGAACTGGAGAAGATCGCTGTCGATGCGGTCGTCAATAGCGCCGAAGTAGCCGAGGGTGGCGGAGCCGCGCAGGTGGCGGAGGTCGTGAGGGCGGTCGCGGTGATAGAGGTTGCCGAAGTGCTCGACGTCCACGCCGCAGGCGAAGAAATGGATGTTGCGTCCGGGAGCGCGTTTGCGCTCGAAGAGGGCATCGGTGCCGGCAAAAATGACATCGGCCTTGTCGAGCAGGAACCGCTCTTTTTCGGCGGTATCGCGCGGCGCCCAGCAGAAATGGCTGTATTCGTCCTGAATGTCATAGACCACAGCGCGCTCGCCGAGACAGCCGGCCAGCCAGGCCTGCGAGGGGAAGTAGAACCACAGAACAATGGGGCCAAAGCCGAGACGCTGCATCCAATACCGGATGCGCGTTTCCAGCAGGAAACGGTTCAATTGCTGGAAAAGCCGCGACTGGGTTTCGAACGGCAGCACAAACCATTCGGCGTGCCAGAGATTGGGCCGAACGCGTCGGAAGGAAAGCCGCCGCAGCGGCGCGTGTTTGAGGTGCGCGTCGAGCCGGACCGGATTGATATAGAGGACTTTCGACCGGCGCGATAGCCCCGACATCGTGTGATGATTCCGCTGCCAGATATGCTCCCAGTTCACGTGGCTGAGGCAGACCACATCCCACTGCGAGGGACCATCGGGTGCGGCGGGCGGCTGCGCGCGGCGTTCGCGGCGTTTCAGCAGGAGCCGCAGAAAACAGGTCTTGATCAACAGATAGAGGGCGATCGGCGGCATCAGAAACAGGAGCCGGATCGCCTGGAAGACGGAGATTTGGAATCGCAGATCGCGGGCCATGATTTCACCTTACAGCACGACGGTGCCGTGGCGGAGCGAGCCGGCTATGCGGCCGGCGGTAAAGCAGGCAAAGCGCAATACGTCGAAGCCGTAGAATTTTCGCTCCCAGTCGTCATTGCCCGGCGGCAGCGGCCCTAGGAAGCGAACCACGGCCTTCCACCAGAGGCGATAGTGTTCACGGTCCAGAAACACAGGGCCAATTCCAAACCGCCGCCGGTGCTTTTGCAGCAGAAGCACGGAACCTTTTCCATAGCGATACATCCAGCGGCAAAAAGCGTTCATGGTCGGGCGATGATGATGATAGACCACGGCCTCAGGCGCAAATGCAAAGCGGTATCCGCGATCGGCGATGCGCCAGCACAGGTCGGCATCCTCGCCGGAGACGGCAAAGCGGGGGTCGAAACCCCCGACGGCCTGGATCAGCTGTTTCGGGATCAATGCATTGGCTGTGATCAGAAACGGCGGCGACGTAGGGCGGTCGTCGAGAGCCACTTCCTGCGCCAGCAGCTCGCGCTCGCTGATATAGTATTGGATGGGCGTTTGCAGCCGGTAGGCGGCTAGATAGCCGCCGACGCCGCCGAGGTCGGGCTGGCGGTCGAACCGGGCCGTCAGGGCGGCGAGCCATGCGCGGTCGGCCACACAGTCGGCGTCGGTGAATACGGTCAATTCGCCGCGCGAGGACTCGACCCCCGCCTGACGGGCCGCCGCAACACCGCGGCGGGGTTCTTCGACCAGCCGGACCTCGAAGCTCTCGGCAATTTCTGCGGTTCGATCTGTCGAGCCGTTGTTGACCACAATCACTTCATAGCCGTCGCGCGGGAGCGTTTGATCGAGAACCGACCGCAGGCAATCGGCGAGGCAGGATTCCGCTTGATAGGCCGGAATGATCACCGACACACGAGGGGCAGGCGTTTGCATTGGCAGGAGGGCGGCGGGATGGGTGGACGACATGGACGGAGTGGACGCAATGGACAGAGTATGGACACGCCTGCGGATGACCACCGGCAACTAATCCGTTTTAATGCCGCATTACAGTTCGCTGCCGGCAGCGGGCGGTTTACGGCCAGCAGCGATTTCGGGGCGGGGAGCCGACTCGCGCGTCGGCGGCTCCGGCGGCGGCCGCCGCTCGACCGCCGGCCGCGGCGCGCCGGAGTTATCGGATGTTTTTTCCCGCACACCCATGAGGCAGCGACCCTCGATCTTGGCGCCGCCTTCGATGATCAGGCCGCCCGATGCGGTCTGAAAATCGCCGTGAATTTCGCCCGTGGCCTGGATTTCGAGCCGCTCATGGGCAACGACGCTGCCAAAGACCTTGCCGCTGACAGCCACCGTGCGCGCGGTGATCGGGCCTTTGACGGAGCCCGTTTGGCCGACGACGACGGCATCTTCGGCAAGGATTTCGCCTTCGACCCTGCCGTCAATGCGCAGGGTGCCTTTGGAAATAATCTTGCCGCCGATGAAGCTGGTGTCTTCCCCGATGATGGACTCGACGGCGCCGGCATTGAGGCGCCGGGCGGGCGATTCCGCACGGGCGGGCGAAGGCGTCGGCTCGCTCATAGTTTTTTTCTCCATTCGCGCAGGTTCGGCGCCGGCCGACGGTCCGGTAGGCGCCATGATCTTGTCGGGAATTTTTCGTCCAAACATTTGTGTCACTCCCTCTTGCCGTGATACTGGGCACACCGCCTAGGAATAACCGCGCGAGGGCTTTTCCGACGCGCATTCTGCGAGCACTTCTGCTGGCAATTCACACCCGGCCACGGTGCGCGCCAAAGGGGCTGCGTGTCAACAGATTCCTGTCTTTCGATCGAAGAATTCCGTTCGCAGAATTTTGAGTTTTGGAGTGAAAACCGTGCCGCATCGTCCTTCTTTTGCTCCGCGGCACCGGGAAAATTTCCAAAACCTTAATCCTATCGTCCTTCTTCTACAGTCGGCAGTTTCGGGCGCATCTCTTTGCGTTTGGCGGTCCAGATCGTGCGTCCGGCGGCATCCCGGCTTTGCCGAACCTCGATTTCATCTGGCGGCTGCGGCTTGAGAGCCGGACGTTCGCCCTCGGCAAAGCTGAGTTCTCCGCCGGTGTCTGAATCCGTTTCTATCAGCGCGGGCCGATAGCGAATGGCCTTGCCCCGCAGGAAGTAAAGGTCCGTCCAGCCCTGACGATAGGAGCGGAACGGCGTTTGGGGGTCGAGAACAAAGTTGCGGTCGGGCGCAATCAGCATGGACACATGGATGACGGCATCGGCGCCGATGCGGCGCGCGCGCTCGCGCAGATCGTTCACGAGCGTTTTTTGCGTCTCCGAGGTCAGCGCCTCCACCTTGATGGAGTCAAGGATCGCAATTTCTTCGTAGGGCGTGAGGACATCGCCTTGATACAGTTCGATCTGCTGGAAAGGCGGCGTGGGCGGATAGGTGCGGTCGGTGAGCATTTTCATGCGGGGCTGGCAGCCGGAGGAAAACAGTATGACCAGAAGCGCGGCCGACGCCGCCAGGTTAAAGCGGGCGATGCAAGAGTTACGGATGACGCTCATGCTGAGTTGCCTCGATTCCCAAAAGTACGCCCGATGGAGAAAATACACTTCCGACCCAACCAATTTGATTTCATAAGGGCAGAGACAGTCTCCTGTCAATCGCCTTTATCGAAGCAGAAGTGTCGGTTGGATCTATTGGGATGGAATTGCCCGCGTTGGGGGAGTTTCTATTGACATACAGTCGGAAGCCGACACAAAACTTTCGGATGTGGCCGGCGGGAAAATGAACTCGACACAGCAAACCCGCTCACTGCTATTTTGCGCGACCACACCCCCGGCACGGTGCGGTACTTTCGATGTATGAGAAGTTCTACGGTCTGAAAGAGCCTCCCTTCAGTCTGACACCTGACCCGCGTCTGCTGTATCTGAGCAGCCATCATCGCGAGGCGCGCGAAGTGTTGCTCTATGGCATCCGCGAGCGAAGGGGCTTCATCCTCCTGACCGGCGAGATTGGCTCGGGCAAGACCACGCTGAGCCGCGCACTGGTCAACGACCTCGAAGACGCCCAAACCGACGTGGCCCTCATTCTTAATCCCTATCTGAACGAGATCGAGATTCTTCAGGCCATCAATGAGGAATTGGAGATAGAGGCGGCTTCGACCAGCCGAAAGACCCTCATAGATTCGCTGAATCGCTATTTGCTCGACCGCTACCAGCGCGGGCGCAATGTGGCGCTTATTCTCGACGAAGCCCAAAACCTTGCCGAGTCGGTCCTCGAGCAAATCCGCCTATTGGGCAATCTGGAAACCGACCAGCAGAAACTCATCCAGGTCGTGTTGATCGGACAGCCGGAGCTGCAGGTCACGCTGCAGGGGCCGCGTCTGGAACAGCTCAATCAGCGCATCGCCGTGCGCTATCATTTGCGTCCGCTGGAACCCGATGAGATCGAGCCGTATATTCATCATCGGCTGCGCGCGGCGGGATTGTCCGTCGTGTTGGAATTCACCCCGCGCGCGGTGCGGATGATCTATGAGTTAACCGGCGGCGTGCCGCGCAAGATCAATCTCCTGTGCGACCGAGCCCTTATGGCCGGTTACGTGGCCAGCACGCGCACCATAGATGACGCAATCATTCGGACGGCGGCCATGGACATCGGTGCGCCGCAGACGGCCGCGGCCGCGGCGAGTCCGGCCGGGCGCGCACGTCGGCGACCGCCCCGATGGGTCTATGCGGCGGCGATCTTCGGGGTTCTGGCGGCAGGCCTTTTCTCCCTGGCCCCGCGCGATGAGGGGCCTGCGCTTTGGGCACGATGGATAGGACATTTTTCCCGCAATCCGGCCGATTCCGGGCGGCCGGTCGAACCGCCGGCCTCGCCGCAACGAATGGTCTCCGCGTCGCCGGCCCCGCCGCCTGGAACCGTCGAGGTGCGCGTGGTGCCCGGCGCGGACGGCTCAACGGTGCCCGTTTTTCGCCTTGCAACGCCGCGGCCTGCCGAGCCGTGGACCTATGACGCCGACCGGGTAGTGCGAATTGCGCAGCCGGAATTCAACCGCACCGCGACGGTGCTAACGCTTTTGGGTGCATGGGGAATCGAGGTGCGGCTGGAGGATTTCCGCGCGCTGTCGCCGGCCGATGCGCCGCGTCTGGACATTGTTGCCGCCAACCGCGACATGGGGCTGCGAGAGGTCGAGATCCATGGCGGTCTGGCGCGCGCCCTGGTTTACGACCTACCGCTGACGGTCGAGGTCGCCGATCCGGAAAAACGGCTTTCCCGTTATGTCGCGCTGTTGCGGGTGACGTCGGATACCTGCACAGTGGCGGATCCGCGGGCCGGAATCCAGCAGGTGCCGCGCGTGTGGATGGAGTCGTTTTGGCGCCGCGCCTGGGTAGTCTATTTCGATCCGGACGGTCTTGACATTCTCACGCAGGGGGCACGCTCCGAGGCCGTTCGTGTTCTCCAGCAGGCCCTCCGGGATCTGGGACACTACACGGCGGCACCCAACGGTGAATTCGACGAGGCCACCGGCAAGGCAATCGGCGCCCTGCAAACGCGTTTCGGCCTGCCCGCTACCGGCCGCTTGGACCCCCTGACGGTTATGCTGATCGCTTCGCATCGCCATAGCGACCGGCCGCGTCTGACAGCCGGCGGGGAGGCGCCGAAATGAGCCTGATCCTCAAGGCGCTTCGCAAGCAGCGACGCGAGCACTTGGCCGAAACCGACCCGGATTTTTTGGCGGAGGTCCGCTCAGAGGACGGCGCCCCGCGTCCCGCGCGGCTCGTTCGCCGATGGCAATTCATTCCTCTTGCGGGAATTGTTTTGCTGCTTGCCGCGGGGGGAACCACCATGATCGCGCTGTTTTTATTGAACCGCGCCGGCCGTCAGGGGGAGGGCGAAAGCGCGGCGCTGCCCGCTGCGATTCCTGTCACTACGCCGATTCCGAGCGCCACGCCGCTGGCGCCGGTGCGTGAATCGGTTCGTCTCCGCGCGCAACCGCTTCTTCGAACCCCCGCCCCGATCGAACTGCCGGCGACGTCGCTTCCGGCGGTTGCTGCGGCAACCCCAAAAGCGGCCGCAAGAAAAAGTCCAACCGTTTCCGCCAAGGCTGTAGCGAAAAAGACTGCAGACGCCGGTGCCGCGGAAACACCGGAACGCGATATCCGCGAGATTCTTACCCTCTCCGGTGTGATGCTAACGCCGCCGCCGGCCGCCGCCCTGATCAATGACGAGCTGGTTCATGTCGGCGACGTCATTGAAGGAGCCAGGGTCTTGGCCATTGACAGCGCGGATAGCGTGCGAGTGGAATACAAGGGTCGGGTGTATGTGATCGGAATCAAGTAGCCGCCTCGTTTTTGTCGCCTATGAAGGAAGCCCTTCGCAACATTTCCGCATTTTTCCGCTGGATCGCCGAGTTTTACCGCACATGGTTTTTGCCCTATCACTACGACGGCGACGATGAAGACGTGGAGGAGGAGAAAACCGACGTGGCTGCGGCGGCCACCGACGTAGCCCCGGATCGCTCGCCCAAACCCAGCCCCCCGGAGCCTGCGCCGACGGCAGAGCAGACATCTGCTCCGGAAACGCCTCCTGCGGAAACCCAACCCGCCGCCGAAAGTTCGACCGAGGCCGAAAACGATTGCGATCGGCTTGTCCAGGCTATGGCGCTTCGCGGCAATGTCTCCAAGCGAGCGCTGGCGGCTGTTTTGGGCGAGCCGCCGGAAAAAATTGCGGATATTCTCAAACGGTTGATCGAGACCCAGAAAGTCGCCGACCTTGGCGGCGACCGCTATGTCCTTGCGGGCAGCGAGCGAAAATCCGTGCTGCGCGCCGATGCCAAAATCGCCGAATGGCTGGCGCGTTTTCAGAATGCCGACCTGGAGAATCGGGTGCTCGATGCAATCGGCCGTCTCTGTCCCGAACTGCCCCTGCGGCTTCATATGGGGAAGGACCTGTTTTTCCAATTGCGGCATCGCCCATGGATGGTCTGGCAGAGCACCCGCAAAGGCTGTCGGGTTCGCTTGTATGGCACACTGAACCCGGATCAATGGCGTGCCGTCCAACAGGCCGACCGTCGTGCGCGGCAGATTCGACAAGCAGGCTTCCATCCCTACAGGGAACGGGACTGCACGTTGTTTCTCTGGCGCTCGGAGGAACAGTTCGGCAAGATCGCGGCATTTCTGCCGGAAGCGGGCCGTGAATTTCTCCGGCAGACCAAACAGCGCCGCGCCGCGAAATCCGATGCCCAAGACGTGGAAGAGTCCGCGGAGCCCGCAAAGACGGAGGCCAGCAGCGCCGAGACGCCCGAGGCGCCGCCGCTGTCCAATCCGGCGGATGAGGCGCTCGATCGCGCGGAAGGTTAGCCGCGCATCCAGGGTCGGGGCCGTCTGACGAGAAAGCGTTTCATGAGCGATTGCCTCCTGGAAATGTACAATATCTCGAAGCGGTTTCCGGGCGTATGGGCGCTGCGCGATGTCCAGTTCAGCGTGACGCGCGGGGAGATCGTCTGTCTGCTCGGGGAAAACGGCGCGGGCAAGTCTACCCTGATGAAAATCCTTACCGGCGTTCTGCCGGATTTCGAGGGAGCGATCCGCTTCGAGGGTCGGCCGGTGCGATTCCGCAACACCCGCGAGGCATTCGAGGCAGGGATCAGCATTGTCTTTCAGGAGTTCAATCTTTGTCCCAACCTTTCGGCGATGGAAAACCTCTTCCTCGGCAATGAGGTGCGGGCGCGATGGGGGTTTATTTCGCGGCGGCGGATGCGGGAGAAGGCCCGCGAAGCCTTTCAGAATCTTGGCACGGCCATAGACCCCGATGCCCTTGTAAAAGACCTCGGCGTGGCCCAGCAGCAGATGGTCGAAGTGGCCAAAGCGCTGGCTCATCAGACGAAAATCCTTATTATGGATGAACCCACGTCGGCCCTTGCCGACGCGGAAATCCAGAACCTGTTTGCTATCATGCGCGAGTTGAAATCGCGGGGCATCTCGATTGTTTTCATTTCGCACAAGCTGCGCGAGGTGCTGGAGATTTCCGATCGCATTGTCTGTCTCAAGGACGGCCGGAACTCCGGCGAAATATCCTCGCGCGAGGCGACCGAAGACCGTTTGATCGCCTTGATGGTCGGCCGCGAACTGGATCAACTCTATTCGCAGCGGCGCGGCGGGCCGTCCGCCGAGGTTGCCCTCGAAGTGCGCAATCTTTCCGGGCCGCCGATGATTCGCGATGTTTCGTTTTCCATTCGCCGCGGCGAGATACTCGGCCTCGCCGGTTTGATCGGCGCGGGGCGAACCGAGCTGGCGCGGCTGCTGATTGGCGCGGAGAAAAAAACGGCCGGTCAGATTTTTCTCAAAGGCCGCCCCGCCAGCATTCGCCATCCCGCCGACGCCGTTGCATTCGGCATTGCCTATGCCTCCGAGGATCGGAAAAGGGAGGGACTGGTTCTTGGTATGACGGTGCGGGAGAATGCCACGATGAGCATTCACGGACGAATTAGCACGCGGGCAGGGTTCATTCGCCGCACCGGAGAAAACGACATTGCCGACGCCCAGATTGCCAAACTTCAGATCAAAGTATCCGATCGCGAGCAAATCGCCCGCAATCTGTCGGGCGGCAATCAGCAGAAAGTGGTCCTTGCCAGATGTCTGGCCATTCAGCCGCGCGTTCTGATTCTCGACGAGCCGACGCGCGGCATTGACGTCGGCGCAAAAGCCGAGGTGCACAAGATCATCGGCGACCTGGCCGACCAGGGCGTGGCGGTGCTGGTGATCTCGTCGGAATTGCCTGAACTGCTTCACCTGTGCGATCGCATCCTTGTAATGCACGAGGGACGTCTGACGGCCGACCTGCCGCGCGAGCGCGCCAGCGAGGAGAGCATCATGAAGGCCGCTGTGGCCTAACGGCTGCCGCCTCGGTATTCTTCCGTTCCTGCGCCATGCGGAGTTCAATTTTCTTGCAATCGCACCCGCCCCCCGAACTACACTCTATGCGAAACGATCCGCCGGCAGTGGTATTGCTCCTGCCAGCACTATTAGAGGAGGATGAAGATTCATGGCCAAATGGACAAAAGAGTCGGCACTGGCCGAGATGACGAGAACAGGAATTGTCGCAGTGGTGCGGGCTCCTGATTCAAGCAAGCTGGTTCAAGTGGCGCGAGCGCTTTGCGAGGGCGGCGTAACTTGCATCGAGATTACGATGACAACGCCGAACGCGCTCGAGGTTATTGCCGCGGCCGCGCGCGAAGTCGGCGACAGCGCCTGCATCGGCGTTGGCACCGTCCTCGATGCCGAAACGGCCCGAGGGGCTATTTTGGCGGGAGCAGAGTTCATTGTCGGACCGACGTTCAACGAAGAAGTGATTCGGCTGGCCCACCGTTACAGCAAGCCCGTAGTTCCGGGCGCTTTTACACCGACCGAGATATTGCGAGCCTGGGAAGCGGGGGCGGATGTGGTCAAGGTGTTTCCAGCATCGGTGGGCGGTCCGGCCTTTTTTCGTGCAATAAAAGGTCCCTTGCCGCACATTAAATTGTCCCCAACCGGCGGGGTGAACCTCAATACGGCTGCGGAGTTTATCAAAGCGGGGGCCGAATTTTTAGGTGTGGGAACGGAATTAGTGACGAAAGAGGACGTGGCCAAAGGCAATTTCGACGCATTGCGCGAACGGGCTGCGCAATACGTGAAGATTGTGCGGGAAGCAAGGGTAGGATAGGCCGCTCGGTATGATTTTGGCATACAGTATTTGCGGCGGGAGTGGGAAAGCTAAGGGGTATGGTTTAGCTTATATTATACCTACCGTTCGGTAAAGCATGACCAAACCATCGCTTTCTCCGTAACACTCTTGCCAAACATTCATAGAAACTCCGGGGGACTTCCGTGAAAAAGCTGTTTATCATAGTCGGAATTCTGGCCATTGGCGGCGGCAGTGCAGCCTATATCATTCGCCGCAATGACAGAAATTCTTCAAAAGAAGACCCGCGAATTCGCTTTGTCAAAGTCGAGCGCGGGCCGGTCTCTCTAACTGTCTCGAGCACCGGCCGCGTGATTGCCAACCTAGACGTGGACATCAAGTGCAAGGCCAGCGGTCAGATAGTCAGTCTTCCTTACGACGTCAGCGATAAAGTGAGCTCCGGCACCATACTGATGGAGTTAGATCCGGTGGACGAGGAGCGGCGCGTTCGGCAGGCCGAGGTGCGTCTGGCCGCCTCGCAGGCACGGCTGGCTCAGGCGGAAAAAGCTCTCGAAGTGGCGGAACGCAATCTGGAAACAGAGAAAAAACGGGCGGAGGCGGCGTTGAAGTCGTCGGAAGCCCGGGCGGCCGATGCGCGCGCTAAAGCCGAGCGCATGAAGCAGCTGTTTGAAAAGAAATTAGCCAGCCAGGAAGAATACGATACGGCGGAGACCGCTGCCGTTCAGGCAGCCGCCGACCTGCAGAATGCCAAAGTGAAGCTCGAAGAGCTAAAGACGCAGGAGATTTCCGTCGAAATGAAGCGTCAAGACGTCGCCCTGGCCAAAGGCGATGTCGAGTCCGACCGCATCAACCTTTCGCTGGCCCAGCAACAGCTGAAGGATACCAAAGTGCGCGCCCCGATGGACGCCGTCGTGGCGGCGCGCAATGTCCAGATCGGACAGATCATCGCTTCGGGCGTCAGCAATGTGGGCGGCGGAACCACCATCATGACACTCAGCGATCTCAGCCATCTGTTCATCCTGGCGGCCGTGGACGAAAGCGACATCGGGCGGGTCAAGGAAGGCCAGCAAGTCTTGATTACCGCCGATGCCTATCCGGGGGTTTTGTTCCACGGGCGGGTCGTGCGGATTGCCACGCGGGGGGTGAACACCCAAAACGTTGTGACGTTCGAGGTTAAGATTGAGGTGACTTCGGACAACAAGGACATGCTCAAGCCGGAGATGACGACCAATGTCGAGATTATCGCCGCGCAGAAAGACGACGTGCTGGTGATCCCGGCGGAGGCGATTTCGCGGCGGCGCGGGCAGCCGACCGTGCTCGTCAAAAATGACGACGGAACATCGGCCACGCGCGAGGTCGAGATCGGCGTCAATGACGGATTCCGCGCGGAAGTCATCAGCGGCCTGCAGGAAGGCGAGACCGTGGTTGTGCGCCGGGGCGAGGCGGAAAGCCGCTGGCGCGGCGGCGGCCCGGGCGGGCCGGGCGGTCCGCGCGGCATGATGATGATGGGCGGCAGCATGCGGGGAGGTCCCGGTCGGCGATGAGCATCATCGAGGCCAGAAATCTGGTTAAGGTCTATCACCTCGGCGGCAGCAAAATCAACGCGCTCAACCACGTGGACCTGACCATCGAGGAAGGCGAAATGGTGGCGGTGACCGGTGCGTCAGGCAGCGGCAAGTCCACGCTCATGAATATTCTGGGCTGCTTGGACCGCCCGGACGAGGGGACGTATATATTAGCGGGCGAGGATGTGTCGAGACTTCATCCCGACCGTCTGGCTGCTATCCGCAACCGTCACATTGGTTTCGTCTTTCAAACCTTCAACCTTCTGCCGCGCATGACGGCTCTGGAGAACGTCGAGCTGCCCTTGCTGTATGCGGGCGTCAGCGAAGCCAAAGACCGGGCCGAGGAGGCGCTTCGGATGATGGGCCTGGCCGACCGCATGAAGCACGAACCTAATCAGCTGTCCGGCGGCCAGCGCCAGCGCGTGGCCATCGCGCGTGCCATCGTGACCAATCCGGCCATCATTCTGGCGGACGAGCCGACGGGCAACCTCGACAGCAAAACGGGCGAGGAGATCATGATGTTGTTCAAGAAACTCAACGCCGAGGGGCGCACTCTGATTATCGTCACGCATGAACCCGACGTCGCCCGCCATTGCCGGCGGCAGGTGCACATGAAGGACGGTCAAATTGTGGACGGGAAGGGGAACTAGCGGAGACGAGCGCGGGAAGATTTGCATTGGATCGGACGCGTCAGACGCATCGGACAGGTCGGACGGAGAGCCTCGATCATCTTTTGCGATACCTAACTCGCAAGAGGATTAACCATGCTATTTTGGACCACCATTAAAGTTGCGCTGAAAAGCCTGATGGCCAGCAAGTTGCGCTCGTTCCTTGCCATGCTGGGCATCATTATCGGCGTCGGCGCGGTCATCGCCATGCTAGCTATGGGGGCCGGGGCCAAGAAACAAGTTCTGTCCCGCATTTATGCCATGGGCACGGACCTGCTGACCGTGCGGCCGGGCCAGCACGGTTTCCATGGCGTCGTGACGGGCAGCCAGCAAAACCTGACGCTCGAGGATGCGGAGGAAATCCTGAAAAAAGTTCCGAATGTGGAAGCCGTGGCCCCGGCAGTTCAAGGCAGCGCCCAGCTGAAGTATTTCAACAAGAATACGCGTTGCAATGTCATCGGCACAGGCGTGACGTATTTCTCCATGCGCAACTTCGAGATCGAGAAAGGCCGCGCATTTACCGAAGGCGAGGTGGATCGCATGGCCCGTGTCTGCGTGCTGGGTCCCGTCACGGTCTCGAATCTTTTCGGCAACGACGAGCCCGTCGGCGCGCAGCTCAAGATCAAAGGAATCAATTTCCAGGTCGTGGGCGTCCTCAAGGCCAAAGGCGATATGGGATTCTACAATCCGGACGACACCGCAATCGTTCCCTACACCACTGCCATGAAACAACTGTTCGGTCTCGAATACCTCAATGAAATTCACATTCAGGGGACACGCGGATGCGACCTCAATACCCTTCAGGAAGCCACGTCGAGCGTGCTTCGCCTCCAGCATCGGCTGCAATTCGGCCAGCCCGACGATTTCTATATCCGCAACCAGGCCCAGTATGTCGAGATGGCCTCGGACATGACGCGCACGTTCACCATTCTTCTGGGCAGCATCGCCAGCATCTCGCTTCTGGTCGGCGGCATCGGCATTATGAACATCATGCTGGTCACCGTCACGGAGCGGACGCGCGAGATCGGGGTGCGAAAAGCCATCGGCGCGCGCGACCGCGACATTCTACGGCAGTTCCTCATCGAGGCGATGTTGATGAGCGGTCTGGGCGGGCTGATCGGAGTAGGGGTCGGCGTCGGCGCTGCCCGAATGATTGGAAAGATGACCTCGTTTGCGATTTCGGTTGAACTGCCCAGCATAATTATGGCATTATCATTCGCTGCGGCGGTGGGGATATTTTTCGGGTACTATCCGGCCCGCCGCGCAGCCAAACTCGATCCCATCGAGTCGCTGCGATACGAGTAGTCCGTAAAGGAGACGGCGAAAAGGGAATAACCCGCAAGGTGCTAGAGCCCTGACACCATATCGCGCTCATACGGCAGTTTCCATTGACGGCAGATGGAACACGTTCCCGAGGAAAGGCGGATGCAGAAATGCGCGAACGACACGTTCCACAACCCCGCATCGCAACGGGCGATGCAGCGTCTGCGAACGGTGCAATCCAACAATTCCGTTCTTCGAAAGTCGGTTCCCATTTACCCTCAGCTCAACGGTTTGTGTTGCGTTTTCTCATCCTTTCCCTTGCAACGACCGGTTGCGTCCGACTGACTCCGCACAGCGAAGAAGACTATGTGGGACCCGCGATCCCGCCGGCCGTCCCCGCCGAAATCACAGCCCCAACAACCGAACCCGCAAGAGCTGCGGCTCCGACAACGGGAACCCTTCAGTTGACGGTTCCCGAGGCCATTTTGCTGGCGCTCGAAAACAACCACGGTATGCGCATCCAGCGTTTTGGCCCGCCCCTCAGCCGCCTCAACGAAGCGATCGCGCGGGCCGCCTTCGATCCTGTCGTTACGGCCGGCGCGTCCTATTCGCGCACGCGAACCCGAAGCGAAGACCCTGTCACCGGCGACACCGTCCGCACGACCGCCGAACGCACCCAGGGAAACATCGGGATATCCACGTTCCTGCCCACAGGCACGGATGTCAGCATCGGCTTGTCCACGTCGCGCTCGGACACCGATCCTGGGCCGGCCAACAATACCAGCCGCGGCCAGATGTCGGTCACCCAGTCGCTCTTGCGCGGATTCGGCCTCGATGTCAATCTGGCCAGTCTGCGGCAAGCCCGGTTGGACACGCAGCGGTCGCAATATGAGTTGCGCGGCTATGCTGAGTCGCTGATTGCGCAGGTCGAGGAAACCTATTGGGACTATGCGCTGGCGCAGGAACAGATCCGGATTGTGACGGATTCGCTCAATCTGGCGCTGGATCAACTTCGAGAGACGCAGGAGCGCGTCCAAGTCGGCAAACTGGCGCCGACCGAGCTGGCCGCCGCCGAGGCCGAGGTCGCTTCACGCCGCGAAAGCCTCATCAACGCCCGCAGCGCACTGGCCACCACGCGGCTGCGTCTTCTGCGCCTGATCAATCCGGCCACCCCCAGCCTTTGGGATCGCCCGATCGAACTGCTCGACCGCCCCGAGCCCGTCGAGGCCGAACTGGACGCCGTCGAAGAGCATGTCAAGGTGGCCATGCTCCTGCGGCCCGATCTCAATCAGGCGCGGCTGGCCATTCAGAGCAGCGACTTGACACTGGTGCAAACGCGCAACGGCTTGCTGCCCCGTCTCGACCTGTTCATCACCCTTGGCGGAACCGGGTATGCCGACTCGTTCAGCGGGTCGGTCCGGGGCGAGGACTCCCGCAGCTATGATGGGACCGTGGGATTCAGTTTCGATTATCCGATCGGCAACCGCGCCCCCCAGGCCCGCCACCAGCGCGCCTTGCTCAGCCGTGATCAGCTCGAGGAAGCGTTGGAGAACACCCGCCAGCTGGTCGAGGTGGACGTTCGCTCGGCCTATATCGAAGTCACGCGGGCCAAGGAGCAGGTGGCGGCGACATCGGCGACGCGGCGGGCGCAGGAAGAGAAATTACGCTCGGAGACGGAAAAGTTTCGCGTCGGCAAATCCACATCGCTGCAAGTGGCGCAAGCCCAGCGCGACCTGCTGTCGGCCCAGATTGACGAGGTCCGTTCGCGGGCCGCCTACCTGAAAGCGCTGGTCGAATTGTATCGCCTCGAAGGTTCGCTTCTGGAACGCCGCGGCATCCAGGCCCCTGGCCGCCAGCCCGTGGCCGACCTGCCGCCCCGCCGCAGCGCCTGGTAAAAAGCCCAGTGAATTGCGATAGAGAGCGGCATGGTCGTCTTGTTCAGGGTTCTTGCAGCGAGGCAATGCAACAATACGCGTGTTTCGTCGGCCAGATTCCCTGCTGTGCCGGAAAAGCGGCATTCCGCCTGTTGTTACAGCCGCCACCCTTTGCGGTAGGTCTTGCGAATAAACTTTTCGGCTTCGGGGGCGTTGACGGCGCGCAGCCGCCGGGCGTCCCACTGAAGTTTTTTCCCTGTTCGATACGCCACCACGCCCAGCAGCACCGCCTCGGTCAGCGCGCCCGAGTAATCAAAATTACAGGTGGTCGGCTTGCCTGTTTTGCACGCCTCGATCCATTCGGCATGGTGGCCGATCGAATCGGGAATGTAAGGAGCGGGCGGCTGATAGCCGGCAAAGTCCTTTTCAGGGAGCAAGACGCGGCGGTTGTAGTCGCATAGGAGCATCCCTTTTTCGCCGACAAACAACACGCCGTCGCCCCACTTGGGCAGTTTGCCCTCGGCAAAATGCGGCGGCCGTTTCCCGCCGTCATACCAGGTGAGCGTGACCGGCGGCATCGAGCCGCGCGCGGGAAACTCATAGCGCACGATCAGCCACTCGGCCGCGCTTTCCGGATGCACAGGCGGCCCCTGAGCCTCGACCGTCAGCGGATGACGCAACTCGAGCGCCCAGAACGGCAGGTCCATATAGTGGCACGCCATGTCGCCCAGAGTGCCGCTGCCGAAATCCCACCACCCGCGCCAGTTGGCAGGCAGATAGCAGGGGTGATAGGGGCGGAAGGGGGCGGGCCCCAGCCAGGCCTCCCAATCGAGGCCCTTGGGAATGGGAGGAGTTTCGGCGGGCCGGTTCATCCTGGATGCCCACGTCTTGCCGCACCAGACGTGGACTTCGCGCACCGGGCCGATGGCGTTTTTCTGGATGAGCTCGACGGAACGGCGATAGTTTTGTTCCGCGTGGATTTGCGTGCCCATCTGCGTGGCCAGGCGATTGCGCGTGGCCATTTCGGCCAGCGCGCGCGCTTCATGCACTGTGTGGGTCAGTGGTTTTTCGCAGTAAGCATGCAAGCCGCGCCGCAGTGCCATCATCGTGGCGGGTGCGTGGTTGTGGTCGGGCGTCGAAACCACGACGGCGTCGAGGTCCTTCTGGTCGAAAAGCCGGCGATAGTCGGTGTAGAATTTCGCCTTGGGGAATTGCTCGCGGGCCTTGACGGCGCGCGTTTCGTCGGCATCGCACAAAGCGACGATGTTCTCCTCCTCGACGCCTTTGAGGTTGGCTGCCCCGCGGCCGGAAACTCCAATCACCGCGATGTTGAGTTTTTCGTTGGGCGAAAGGCGACGGCGAGGCGGAATGGTCTGGCAGGCGGTGCCCAGTGCCGCGGCAGCCAAGGCCGTCTGCCGCAAAAATTCCCGACGGGATGACTTGATCAACACGGAAGACCTCCTGACATGTTTTTGGAATCCTTCGGATCCGGCCGATCCGTTGGATCAGTTTTGCTCCAGCCAGCGGCGCCACCACGGCGCGCGGCGCACGATCTCGAACTCATGTCTCACTGTGCCGTCGTCCTCGGTTACAGTTAGTTTCAGCCGGTTGCGCGCCACATCGCCGCGTAGGACCGTATTGGGCGCGCCAATGACGATAGGATAGTTCCATTTTCCCTTTTCCGGCCGGTGAACCGACAGACGGTGCGTATGGGCGGAGATCATCAGGTCAATCCCGGCTCGATTGAACAGGGGGGCCCAATGGTCGCGGATATACTCGCGCCCGTAGCTTTGCGCCCTGTCTTTTTCGATCACATGGAACGGCATGTGGATGAGAAGCACTCGGAAAGCGGCGTGGCGGAACGCTCGGCTTTGGATTTCCGATTTCAGCCACTCCGTTTGTTCGGCACGATAGCGGTCGAAGTCCACGAGGCCGCTGTACTCGGGGCTGGTGTCGGGTTTGTCCTCGCCGCTGTCCAGCACAAGGAAGCGCACATTGCCGTGGGTGAAGGCATAGTAGTAGCGGCCGGTCGGGGTGGGAAAGTAATCCATGAGTTTGCGCGCCAGCATACCGCGCGCTTCGTGGTTGCCGCGAACGTAGACGAAGGGGATGCTTTTAGCAAACGATTCGACACACGGAGCGATAATTGCGTTGAACGCCTGCGGTTCGCTTTCGAAATAGTTCAGCATGTCGCCGTTGAGCACGACGAGGTCCACACCGTCCCAGCGGATGTTTTTGAGAGCGGCGCGCAGCGGTGCAGCCTTCTCATGGCGGTCATTGAGAGCGACAAAGGAAAATGCGCCTTTTTGGGAATTCAACGTTGTAAAGGAATACTCCCCGCTGCGCACTTCCGCACCAAAGGTTACCGAGTATGGCTTATACTCGCGGATCTCCTGCGAGACGAGGCGATAGCGATAGGTCGTGCCCGGCGTCAGGCCTTCGAGGCGAACCGCATGGAGATGGCCGATGTCGCGCAGGCCGTGAGAGGCGCTGAATGCGTGCGACCACGACTCCGTTTCGCCGACGCGATACTCGACCTCCGACACGCAGGGCAGGTTAGTGCGCCAGACGATCGCGACCGAAGTCTCCGACGGCGCTTGCAGCCAGGGGCCGTCGGCAATCCGAAGCGGTTCCACGGCGCTGGCTGCTGGCGGAGCGGTTGCCTTGCCGGAGGGCGATGCGTTGCTCCCCGCCTCTGCCATCGCCGCCGAACCAATCAGAACGAAGCTCAGGATTGCGGTCAAAAACTTTTTGGTGCCAGACATAGTGGTGGGACCTCCGTTGCGGTTGTAACGGCTACTTGAGGAAGCCGAAATTTTTCAGCGGCCAGTAGCGCAGGATGGCCTTGCCTTTCAGATTGGCCTCGGGCACAGCGCCCCAGTCGCGGCTGTCGCGGCTGCTCTTGCTATTGTCGCCAAGCATGAAATAGTGACGGTCGGGCACCTGGGCGCCGTCGAATACGTCCCACGCGTGAAAGCCCTGTTTTTCCACATGCCATTCGATATAGCTCGGGCGTTTTTCCGACTCACCCGGGTGGTATTCGCCAAATCGCGCCACATACTCATTCAGGCGGAAAATTTCCGGTTCCTCCAGCCGTTCTCCGTTGATGTACACATGGGGCGGACGAATCTCGACCCGCTCGCCGGGAAGGCCGACCAGCCGTTTGATGTAGATAGGCTTGTCGCGCTGATAGATAAGCGGCGGCACGCGGAAGACCACGATCTCGCCCCGCCGCGGCGCGCGAAACCAGTAGATGAACTTGTTGACGATGATCCGATCGTCGCGCACTTCCCTTTGCCGGAGGGCCTCGAGCGGCAGCGCCAGCTCGTGGCGCTCCTCGTTGCGGACGTATTTCCCACCCTCGCGGTAGAAAATATGGTAACGGGGAAAGCGGTATCGCCCGCGGTCGAGGATCAATTCCTTCTCGCCGTCGGGCGGCACGCTGAGGTCCCATTCGATCACATACTCTTCCGGCTGATTCCACTCGTTGAATCCCGTGCCGACCAGCGTGGGGGTCATCGAGCCAGAGGGGATTTTGAACAACTCGACGGTGAAGGTGCGGATGAACATCGCCAAGAGAAATGCGATGACCAGAGCGTCGCTCCATTCGCGCAGGACGGCCAGCGGCGGCTTGCGGGACGCCCGAGTGTGCGGCGGTTTTTCGACCGCCGCTTTTGTCGGGGCGGATTTGGCTTTTGCGCGCGCCATATCTGGATTGCAAGCATTCCTTGTGCGATGGAACCCAACGGCAAGCTGCTCCTGCGGCTTTTGCCATGAATTGTCAATGCCGGAGTGCAGGCCTGCGCGCGCAGGTCGTTGATTTCACACTTGACGGCGTGGAGACTTCGGTGCGCGAGATAGCTTTGCTGCGAAGGCGGCGCCTATTCTATCCGATGGAGGGCAGTCATGTCTGTGGTTCAAAAACTTGCGCCGGCGTTGGTGGCAGCCGGCTTGTGGACCGGTCTTTGCGCATACGCTGCGGAGCCTGTGCGTTTGCCAACCGACGAAGAGGTCCGGAAGATCGAAGCAGCGGTTCCTGCAAAAGCCACAGCCCAGCCGAAGCGCCCGCGCAAGGTGCTCGTTTGCGGGGTCAATGAGGCGCATCTGCCCGTGCCTTTCTGCGCCAAGGCCATCGAGATCATGGCCCGAAAAACCGGCGCTTTCGAGGCTGTGTTCAGCAACGATCCTGCGATGTTCGACGCCGAAAACCTGAAGCAGTTCGATGCGGTCATACTCAACAACTCCCATACGTTCAGTCCGCTGCTGCCGCCGAACTTCAAGAAAATGCCCAAAGAAGAGCAGGCTCGTGCGCGCGAGCGCGCGAAAACGCTTCAGAAGAACCTCGAAGAATTTGTCGCCGGCGGCAAGGGACTGGTTGGTATTCACGGCGCCACGGTAGGTCTGCCGGAAATCGGCAACCTCCTCGGCGGCAATTTCGCCGACTGGCCGTGGAAGGGCAAAGAGCCGTTCCCGGTCAAACTGGACGAGCCCGATCATCCACTGAATGCCGCCTTTGGCGGACAGGGGTTTTCCGTTCTCGATGAGGGCTATCAGTTCAAAGAGCCTTATTCGCGCGAGCACGTGCGTGTGCTCATGAGCATTGATCTGAGCAAGACACCAGACCTCGGCAAGCGCCCCGACGGCGACTATGCAATGGGTTGGGTGAAGCCATACGGCCAGGGGCGAATTTTCTACAGCGCGCTCGGCCATTTTCCGGAACTCTACTGGAATCCGCAGTTGCTCCGCCACTGGCTCGACGGCATCCAGTTTGCTCTCGGCGACCTCGAGGCGGATGCCACGCCGCGTGCGAAAAAATAGACCGTCACCCCCAGAGCAGGGCGGGGTGTCGTGGAAAATTGTCTTGCATTCCCAAGTTGGGCGCAGTTCTTATCGGAAACAAGCGGGAAATCCGCACTGATTTTTGGGCAAGGAGGTCGGGGATGGGGAACAAATTGGAACTTTCGCGGCGGAGATTTCTCAAGAGCGCAGGCGGCGCGCTGGCGGCTGGAACAGCCTTGCGCGGCACGCCGGCCATTGGCGCGGTCGGGGCCAACAACAAAATCCGTCTTGGCTTCATCGGTGTTGGCGGACGCGGTACGGCGCATCTGAATGCGTTCTCGAAAATGGACGATGTGGCGATTGTGGCCATCGCCGATGTCAACGAGGCCAAGCGGAATGCAGCCGCCAAACGGCTGCAGCGGTCCGACGTACGGCTGTTCGAGGATTATCGCCAGCTGCTCGATCTCAAGGACGTGGATGCCGTAGTCATCGCCACGCCCGACCACTGGCATGCGATCTGCGGGATTCATGCATGTCAGGCGGGCAAGGATGTGTATGTCGAGAAGCCGATCGGGCAGAATTACCGGGAGGGTCGTGCGTTTGTCAATGCCGCCCGAAAATACAACCGGATTGTTCAGCACGGCACGCAGCATCGCAGCGGCCCGACGTGGATCGAGGCGGTGAATATGGTGCAATCGGGCAAACTCGGCCAGATCAGCCTCGTGCGCGCGTGGAACTGCTGGGACCTCAAGAGCATCCACGCTGATATGGGCAATCCGCCGGACAGTGAACCGCCCGACGGCGTGAACTACGACATGTGGCTGGGGCCGGCGAAGAAACGCCCGTTCAATCCGCGGCACTTTGATTTTTACTTCTACTATTTCTGGGAATATTCGGGCGGCATGCTGTCGGCCTGGGGCGTGCATCTGTTCGACGTCGTGATATGGGCGCTGGGGCCGGCGATCAAGAGCGTCACCACGGTCGGCGGTAAGCTGGTTCTCAAGGATATGCGCGACATGCCCGACACGGCAGCCTGTGTCTTCGATTGCCCGGGTTATGTCATGACGTATGAGTTGCGCCATGCCAACGGCAAGGATCCATGGGGCGAAAAGGACCACGGGCTGGAGTTTTACGGGACTGAAGGAACGATCTGGATCAACCGCGGCGGCTACACGTATTTCCCCGAGGCCGACCGCAAGAATCCCAAATTTGTCAAGGACGAGGGGCAGGATCAACAGCATCGGCTCAACTGGCTCGAATGCATCCGGACGCGCAACCGCCCCCACGCCGACATTGAGTTGGGCTTGCAGGGATGTCTGCCGGGTTTTCTGGGCAACATCTCCTGGCGCGTGGGGCGAACGGTCAAGTGGGACGCCGAAACGGAAACAATTCCGGGCGACCCCGAAGCCGACCGTCTGCTGGGCCGCGACTATCGGGCGCCTTATCTGCTCCCGCAGGTGTGAGCGACCGGGGCTGATGGAGCGGCGGGAAGTCAAGATTTCCATTGCGATCCCGCAGCTGATTTATCAAAACTTTCCCGTAGGAAGCCGGCAGAAGAGATGTTCTTGCTGCCGTTGCAAATGCTGAAGATTGCGAATAAGCTCATCCAGCAGGAAAGGGCCGGCAAATCATGGGAAAAAAGCAAACGGTATGGAGCGCGGGAACAGTCGTATTATGTTGCGTACTAAGCACGAGCTGTTTGTGGAAACACGCTGCGGAACCTCTGGTTGCCTCGCGCGACGGGGTATCTTTCCTCGAGATATTCCTTGCCAGTCAAAAAGCGCAGCGCGAACTGAACGCGCTGCCCAGGCAGGATGCTGAAGCGCGGGCCATCAAGCCGGAGGCCTTCCAATCGAGCGAATATCCGCTCGGCCCCGGCGACGAAATCGAGCTGGTGTATCGCTTCGCCAACGAGCAGCCGACCGACCAGTATCGGCTTCGGCTGAAAGATCAGATCGGGCTGACGTTTGTCGGAGCGCCGACCTATAACCGCACCGTGCAGGTTCGCTCGGACGGCCGGATTGATCTGCCGATGGCCGGAGAACTTCAGGCCGCCGGCCGCACCCTCCCGGAACTCGAGGCGGAAATCCGCAAACGGTATGCAACGCTCCTGGCGGAGCCGGAAATTCATGCGCATGTAGTTTCGTATGTGACGCCGGCCGATGAACTGAAAGAGGCGGTCTGGTCGTCGTTCAACGGATACACGCGCACGATGGTGGTGCGGCCCGACGGCTGCATTGCCGTTCCGCTCTTGAACGACGTGCAGGCAGCGGGGCGGACGCCATCCGAGCTCCAAAAGGACATCGAAACCGGCTATGCCAAAGCGGGTATTCTCAATGTGAACGTGACAGTTGTAGTGCGGGCGGCACGCTCGGCCATTGCCTATGTGCTCGGCGAGGTGCCGCGCCAAGGTCCGCTTCCGCTGCGCGGACCGATTGATGTGTGGCGCGCGGTGGCCGAAGCCGGCGGGTTCGGCAAGGACGCCGATCGGCGGCGAGTCCATGTCGTGAAGTCCACGCCCGAGGGCGAAAAGCGGCTGGTGCTAAACTTTGACGCCTGGCGAATCCGGCTGGACGACAAAGAAAACGCCACAATCGGGCCGGGCGACATCATCTATGTGCCCAAAGCCACCAACCGCTATGTCTATATTGCCGGCGAGGTGGAATCGCCCGGCCGCGTCGAACTGGACGCCGATTCCGAACTGACCGTCTCGCAGGCGGTGTGGATAGGCGGCGGGATCACCTCCCGCGGCCAGCAGGACCAGGTTCTCCTGCTGCGTTCCACACCGGACAATCAGCCGCTCGTTGTTCCGGTGAGCCTAAAGGCCATCTATGCGCGCAACCGCGCAAAGACGGCGGAGGAAGAACAGAAAGATGTGCTGACCACCGACCCGTTAGTGCAACCGGGCGACATTGTCTATGTGCCGCGCAGCGGCGTAGGCGACTTCAACCGCTTTGCCGAGCAGTGGTTCCGCAACGGCATCTGGACGGTGCTGCCGTTCACGGCGTATGCGGGTTATCAAAAAGGCTCGTTCAACACTAACGCCCCGTAGCGGGGGACGAAGGAATTCGGCTTTTTGCTTCATCGCAGTGCCATTGCCGTCCTTTTCCTGTGCGCGATCGCGGGATTGGTTCATTGCAGGAAAAGCGCACAATCGAACCGTTCCATTTCGCTTACCGTCTTCTATGCCGGCAGTCTGGAAAGCGCGCTCGAACGCTGGGCGGCGCTGTTCCGCCTGCGCGAAGGCATAGCCTTGCGCAGCGAGGCGAGCGGCAGCCAGGATGCCGCCCGCAAGATCAGCGAACTGGGCCGCGCCGCCGACCTGCTTCTCGTCGCCGACTATCAAATCATTGATTGGCTGCTGGTTCCCGACCACGCACAGTGGCAGATTCTCTTTGCGGGCAACGAGATCGTGATCGCCCACTCGGAACAAAGCCGCCATGCGGGCGAGCTGACCGCTGAGACGTGGCGCGAGATTCTTCTGCGGCCGGATGTGCGCGTGGGCCGGTGCGATGAAAACCTCGCCCCTATCGGCTATCAGACGCTTCTGGTCGGTATGCTGTCGGACGTCGAGGCGGGTGTGGCAACGACGGACACCGCGCGCAGCATGTTCGTGCGGCTGCACGATCAAATCCCGCCGTCCCTGATCCGTCCCGACGTCGCCAAGCTGATCCCGCTTGTGGGAACGCAGGCGGACTACGTGTTTTTATTTCGGAACATGGCGCATCAGCACAATTTGAAGTACTTGCGATTGCCGCCGGAAATCAATCTGTCCGACCCGGCCCATGCAAAAAGCTACGCCCGTGCCAGCGTGACCATCCGCAAATCCACGCGCGGCACTGAATCGGAAAGGATCACCGTGCGCGGAGGTCCTATTCTCTATGGTCTGACCATTCCGCGGTCTGCGCAACATCCGGAAGCGGCTGCGCGGCTTGTCGAATTGATTCTCAGCGACGAGGGGCGGGCCGTGCTCGAAGACCTCGGCTTCACCACCCTCCGGCCGGTTTTAGGTCGCGGGCTCGAGGCCATGCCGCCAGCGCTGAGAGCGCGCGTGAGCGAGTGGGATGACGATTCGGCGAATTGACATTGCGGCGTGGGCAGCCTTGATCGTTCTGGCGCATGGGGTGTTGATCTCGCGCTGGGTCGAGCCATTTGTGAACGCAGCTTTCTGCGTCGTGAATTTGTATTTCGTTTTCTTCGGGGCGCTGCTGCTGCAATGGCGACGCGCGGCCGGCCGTGCGGTCGGCCTGTATGCCCTGGGCTATGTGGCCGGATATGCGGCACTGATCTGGCTTTGCTTTGTATATAACCGGCAATGGCAACCGCGTTTTTTTCTCTACGCTGTCCCGTACATTACCCTGTTTCGCCTGCCTCTGGGATTGATCTTGCTGGCGTTGTTCATAGGCTCGTCGCTGATCGGGCAAGCCTTTGCATTGCAGATGTTCGCGGCGCTCGCGGCTATTGCCGTGATGCTGCACCAGGTGTGGCGGATGCAGCGCGATTGGTTTGTCACGGCACTGCTGGGTCTCGGGGCGCTCGCTTTTGGGTTGTTTCTATTTCCGGTGTTCTGTCTAGCGACGACCGACACACCTCAGACCTTGCTGGATGTATTTCGCCGGCCGGAAGTGCGGCAGGCCATCGCGGTCAGCCTGCTGAGCGCAACGGCCGCGTCGGCCGTCACGGTGCTTTTCGGGGTGCCGTTTGCGTGGGCGCTGGCACGGTCGCAGTTTCGCGGCAAGTCGCTGGTCGAAACCCTTGTTGACGTACCGATCCTCATCCCGCACTCGGCGGTCGGTGTAGCATATCTGCTGCTGTTCGGCGACAAAGCGGTTTGGGGCGAGTCGCTTCGCCTTTCGGGCACTTTTTGGGGGATTGTAGCCGTGCAGGTGTTTGTCAGCGCTCCATTTTTGATCAAGACGGTCTATCAGGCCTTCGACGCGATGGGCGCGGGCTACGAGACAACGGCGCGGACATTGGGGGCGTCGGCGGCGGGCGCCTTTGTACGAGTGGCCCTGCCATTGGGAGCACGCGCAATTGCGATCGGGGCCATTTTGTCGTGGGCGCGGGCGGTCAGCGAAGTCGGCTCGGTCGAATTGTTTGCCTATTACCCGATGACGGCGCCCATTCTGATTGCCAACCGGGCGAGCCAGATGGGACTGGCGCAAGCGCGGCCTGTGGCCGTGCTTTTGGTGCTGACGTGTTTGTTCATTTTTCTGACGTTGCAGCTGGGACGGTCGGTGGCGGCGAAACCTTTGTTGCGGAAAACGGAATGATCCGAATCGAACAATTGCGAAAAGCATGGCCGGGGTTCACGCTGGAGATAGAGAGTTTAGAGATCGCGGACGGCGGGTATTTTGTCGTACTGGGGCCCAGCGGGGCGGGCAAGAGTGTGTTGCTTTCGTGCCTCTGCGGCATTGTCAGGCCCGACGAAGGACACATTTACTTTGGAACGACCGACGTGACCGATCTGCCGCCCGAACGGCGCCGGCTTGGCTGGGTTTCGCAAAGCAATACACTGTTCCCCCATCTGACTGTCGCGCAGAACATCCGCTTTGCGCGACGCTACTGCACGTCAGATACCTGCTCCAGGGCATTCGAGGACTTTGACCGTCGCGCCGAGCGTCTGATTGAACTGCTCGATCTGCGCCCCCTTTTAGGCCGCCTGCCGGGCGATCTCAGCGGCGGTGAGGTGCAGCGCGCCATGCTGGCGCGGGCGCTGGCTCGCGGACCGCGTGTCCTGCTGCTCGACGAGCCGCTGCGCGGCCTCGATCCCATGACACAAGACCGTCTTCGTGACGAACTGGCGCAGATTCACCGCGAACTGGGAACCACGACGGTTCACATCACGCACGACCACGTCGAGGCACGGTCGCTGGCGGATTATATCGCTGTTCTACGCGCCGGCCGAATCGAGCAAATCGGCCCGCCCGATGAGATGTTCACTCATCCGGCGACCGAATTCGTTGCGCGCTTCCTCGGCGCCGGCGGGGCAAACAATGCCGCAGAGCGGCGACGCGATCCGGACGGGTCAACTGCTCGCGGCCTTTTCCGTCAAGGCGGCAACACAGCACTTGACGGGGCGGGCCGCTGAATTTTTCAATTTCGCACCGAGGCAATCGGTTTTCGATATTGCTTTGGAAGAGGATAAAATGAAAAAGAATCATCCCTGTCTCTCGAGGCGGCAATGGCTCGCGGCAGGCATTGCAGGAAGCGCGCTCGCAGGGGTGCGTCGTCCGGCCGCACTGTCGGCATCATCCTATCCTGCACCGACCCCGGGGCGCAAGCCCGCTCCCTTCCGGTTCTGCCTGAATACCGGCACGGTTCGCGGCCTCAAACTCGGCATCGAGAAGGAAATCGAGATCACCGCCCAGGCTGGTTATGATGCGATCGAGCCGTGGCTTGACGGCATCAACAACTATGTCAAAGGCGGCGGCTCGCTCAGCGACCTTCGCAAGAAAATCGCCGACAGCAGCCTGGCCGTCGAAAATGTCATTGGCTTTCCCGCCTGGGGTGTAGACGACGATGCCAAGCGCGCCGCCGCGCTTGAACAAATGAAACGCGATATGGAAACGGCCGCGGCCCTTGGCGCCAAACGAATCGCCGCCCCGCCCGCCGGCATCAACAACGCACCGCCCATCGCGCTCCGCACACTGGCCGAACGCTATCGGGCGGTCTGCGAACTTGGCGATGCCGTCGGCATCGTGGCCATTCTCGAGTTGTGGGGCGCGGCGAAAAACCTCAGTCGTCTCAGCGACGGCCGCACGGTGGTTGTGGAGAGCGGCCATCCCAAAGCGTGTTTACTGCCCGACGTATTCCACATTTACAAGAGCGGAGGGGACTTCGACGAGCTCAAGCAATTCGAGCCGTCCATGATCCCGGTCTTTCACATGAACGACTATCCGGCCTCGCCGCCGCGCGAGCAGGTCCGCGACAGCGACCGTGTCTATCCGGGCGACGGCGTCGCTCCGCTGACGCAAATCCTGCGCGATCTGGCCGCCAGCGGGGGCGGCCATGTTCTGTCGCTCGAACTGTTCAATCCAAATTATTGGAAGAACGATCCGCTCGAGATTGCAAAAACGGGTCTCGAAAAAATGAAAAGTGCCGCGGCCAAAGCCCTTGCTGGATAGGCGGGACAGGGAAAACGCGTCCCGCCGCCGCTTTGTCCGTGCCGCGCTTTCTGTCCGCCTTGTCTGCGCCGCCTCAGAACGGCCGTTTCAACGGGGACAGAAGCCGTTCCAGATTTCTCTCCGCAGCAGGCAGAATTTCGCCCTCCAATGCTGCAGCGATCTTCGCTTGCACGGCTGCTCGTTCTTTCCAGAGCCTCACAATCTTCTCCGACAAAGCATTCGGCTCCAGCCGCGCGGCCTCCAGCACATAGTCGTCCAATCCAAAGCGGTGCATGAGCGATCCGAGTTTGGGACTGTAAGACAAGCCGAGTGTTGGAACGCGACTGGCCAGAGCGCTGATTACGGCGTGCATGCGCATTCCTACGAACGCATCGCAACCGCTGATCACCGTTCGGAGTTCCTGCGGCTTCAGCGGCTCGCGAATTTGCAGACAACCGACCGACGCCGGCAGTTGCGCCGCCACGGCAACGGCCGCCCGCCGGTCATCATAGACGGCGCCTGGTCCAAAAACATGCGGCACAAGGAGCAATTGCGCACCCAGCTGATTCGCCGCCGCAGCGCATCCTTCCGCCAGGGTGCGCAAGACGGCTTCCGCATTGCCCGCTGCCGCAACATTGTGCAAATTTGAGGGCGTCACGCCGAGCAACGGCCTGGCGCAGTTGTATCCTGGGAGAGAGGCCAATATCTCCGCCGCGGTGCGTGTGGAGTCTGGTTCGAGAAGAAACGCAACATCGGCGGTCAGCTCAACCGGGCAGGGCAGACTCCACGCGCGAAGATAGCCAAGGGTCTCGGCATCGCGCACAGTAAGAAACGCCGCCCGACGGAAAATCCATCGCAGCCATGCGCGCAGCAGGCCGCCAAAAGGTCCAATGGTCTGTCCCAAAAGACAAAACGGCCGCTTCATCAGATTAGCAAGCAGCAACGGCACGGAGTGGGAGACCGGACACTTCCAGCCAAAGGTCGGCGTAAAACCGTCGCCGGCAAGGTCCACCACCCATTCCGCGTCGCGGTAGCTCGCCAGCTCCGCAGACAGCGGCCATCGGCCTGCGGTCAGCCGCCAAAGCACCACCCTGCCAATCGCCTTGAGCGCGTCGAGCGGCCGCCGCCGCGAGCAGCTCACCACCTCGAATCCCTCATAGAGCACCCGGTCTTCTTCGGCGTATGGGGCGTGAATAGCAATGCGGGCGCCGGCAATGCGCTTGCGCAACGCCGCGGCCACAGCCAGTTGCATGCCGCTGTCGCCGCGGTTGAGAGCATGGAAGGTGCCGGTGAGGACAAAGCGCGGGCCGGAATTTTGGGGCGACTCTCTCATCACATTGCCAGGGCGCGAAGCGTTTCGGCCAGACTCGACCATGAGTAGCGGTCGAGCTGCGCTGCCAGATTGGCCCGAAAGCGCTCGCTGAGGTTTTCATTGAAATAGCGTGCAATTGCCGCCGCCAGCGCTTCGGGCGATTCCGCTGGAACCAGCAGGCCTGTCTCGCCGTCCTGAACCAAATCCGGTATTCCGCCGACCCGCGTTGCCACAATCGGAAGGCCGAAACCCCGCGCCGTTTGAACCGCACCGCTGTGGCTGGCCTCGCGGTAGGGGGCAAGAAGAACATCGGCGGCTCGAAAGTAGGCCGCTACGTCCTCGTTGGGAATATACCGGTCGTGGAGCAGCACCTTTCCCGCAAGCCCCAAACGCTCGATCTGTTGCTGGTAGGGCGCGCGCGGCTCGTAGAACTCTCCGGCCACGACTAGATAGAGATCCCTCTGGTGGCGCAACCGGCCCAGGGCCTCGATGGCAAGGTCCACGCCCTTGTATCGGCGGACCAATCCGAACATCAGGCACACGCGCGCATTGCGCGCCAGACCGAGCCTCTCCCGCGCAGCCTCTCGCGTGATGGACGACCGGCTGAACACGTCGTAGGTCGGATGAGGAAAGCAGACAATGCGGGCGCGGGGATTTCGGGCGCGAATCCGCTCCGGGTCTCCGGATGCGTGAACCAGATGGACATGGGGAAGGCGGCAAAGAATGCGCCACGCCAGCCCGTCCACCAGTTTCCGATCATGGCTGCCGACGTTGTGGCAGAGCAGAACGGTTCGCCGCTGCTGAATCCAGCGCAGCCAAGCCAGTAGAAAAGTAGTCACCGGCAGAAACCAGGAATGCCACCACGCGATTACCACCAAATCGGGGTGGAAGCGCTTGACGGCCTGAAGCGCCGCAATCCACCGAAAGGGGTTCAGCGGCGTCAGGATTCGCTCGGACGAAAAGGTGACCGCCTCGCGGCTGACATCGAATTCGCTTTGGCCGGGAAAAAGAAAACGCGGATACAACCGCAGGAAAGAGACAACTTGAACGGCACAACCCGATTTTTCCAGCGCCTCCGCCAGACATGCCGTGTAATGCGCAATCCCGCCCCGGTGGGGATAAACCGGACCGACAAGGGTTGCACGCGGGTTGGCCATGGAGAAGATCGCGCGCCTACCAGGCGAGGTATTCGATTACCGCGGCGCGCTCCTGATCGTTCAACTTCGCCCCATGTTTGATCATTCGATCCACCAGCGGCGCGGCACGATTAGGAAGAAATCGAACGACGGCGATCCGAAATGTTCCGTGACACTGCACGCAACGTTCCTTGATCAAGGCTTTTGCGTCCAGGGCTTGTTCCGCTTTGGCCGTTTTTTCGGCACCTGAGGCGGACGCCGTCTTCGCACGCGCACACGCGGCTGAGTAAAGCACGGCAGCGCCGAAAACGAAGACGACCAGCAAAAGAAGCCTCGCGATTTGGTATTGCTGCGTGGAGCGGTTCTTTTTCATGGATGTTCCCTCTCCAGAATGTTTGATTTCCCCAATGGAATGACGCAAACGCCGACGGTTAGTTGCCGCTTTGCTCGGGAGCTGCGTCGGCTGCAGTTGGGGCCGTTTCCGCCGGCGACTCCGCCGCGCCTTCCGGTGAAGCCGCGGACTCGCTCTTGCCATAGGCCGCTTCGCGGTCCTCGGTAATGCGCGCTTTCTTACCGCGCAACTCGCGGAGATAGTAGAGCCGCGCGCGGCGCACCTTGCCCCGCCGGACAATCGTTATCTTCTCGATGACGGGCGAGTGGAGCGGAAATGTGCGTTCCATGCCCACGCCATAGGAGACCCGCCGCACGGTGAACGTCTGGCTCAGACCGCTGCCGCGCTTCCGGATGCACGTTCCCTCGAAGTCCTGAATTCGTTCTTTGTCGCCTTCGACAATTCTCACCGATACCCGCACGGTGTCGCCCGGGCGGAAATCCGGCAGATCGCGCCGTAAATGTTTCACCTCATACTCTCGCACCGCTTTGGTTCCCACTGCTCTCCTCCATTGTTTCCCCTCGAATGGGTTCTATTGAAACATCGGAATTTTGCGCGCTATAGACTCGTGCGCCCTCGCAAACGATCCAAAATCACTGCCACTGCCGCACGAACAGACAGATGGTTATAATCGCTCGGACCTTTGACGGGTTCAAGCACGAAATCCATCTGCGAAAACAAATCCGCGTGCAACCCCCAACCGGTTCCGAACACCAGACAATAGCCGGTCGCTTCGTCCTCGTCGAGTATCGTGCGAAACGCTGCGTAACTGATCGCCTCCGGCCGCTGTTTGGCCGTTGTGGCGACAAAGCGCGGTTCGCGGCCGGTTTCCTGGCGCAACGTCTCGCGCACCGCCTCCAAATCGTTGACCAGCCGCGCCAGTTCGAGTGCCTCTTTCCGCGTCGGATTGTACACCGCACCGACGCCTTTCGACCAGTGCGCAATAATCCGCCGCGCAAACCATTGCTGGCTGGGAACCGGTGTGACGAAGAAGACCCCAGCGGCCCCGAATGTCTTCGCCGACCGCGCCAGATCATGAATATCCAGATTGGTGATCGAAGTCGAGACCACCTCGCCGTTCTTGTTGCTGACCGGATAATGAACTAAAGCCAAGTAAAGCGCCATGAGGGTCGGGCAGACAGTCAGCCTGCCGCTTTTTCCTTCCGGATTTCATCCAGCAGCAGACGGTCCTCCGGCGTAAGTGCCGCGCGCTCGAGCAAATCCGGCCGCCGCTCGGCCGTCCGCTTCAGGGCCATCTTCCGCCGCCAACGCTGAATCTGCGCATGATGGCCCGAAAGCAGGACCGCCGGAACCCGCACGCCCCGAAATTCCTCCGGCCGGGTATATACCGGATAGTCGAGTATGTGATCCATAAACGACTCTTGACGGGCCGAATCGGGGTTGCCCAGCACGCCGGGAAGGAGGCGCACCACGGCGTCCGTCACGACCATCGCGGGCAGCTCGCCGCCCGTCAGAACATAGTCGCCGATCGAGACCTCTTCGTCAATCGCCAGATCCCTTACCCGCTCGTCTATTCCTTCATAATGCCCGCAGATTAGAATCAGGTGGTCCAGCTGCGCAAACCGCCGCGCGACTGCCTGGTTGAACAGTTCCCCTGCGGGCGTAAGATAGACCACCTTTGACCGGCTGTTGCCGGCCCCTCCTTCCCGGCGAACCGTCTCGATGGCCTCGACCAACGGCTCCGGCTTCATGACCATTCCCGCGCCGCCGCCGTACGGCGTATCATCGGCGACGCGATGGCGGTCATGTGTCCAGTCGCGGATGTTGCGGATCCGGATGTCCACCTGGCCTGCGGCGCGCGCCCGCCCGATCATGCTCGACGAGAGCGGCCCCGGCCCCTCGAACATTTCCGGAAAGAGTGTGAGAATGTCTATGCGAAGCGCCATGGTTTTGCCGAAAGAAAATTCGCCCGCCGCCCTTCTTAGGGGTTCAAAGTAGTCAGCCCTTCCGGTAGATCAACGCGGATTGTGCGGGAAGATAATTCCACTCTGCAAATCATCGCTCGGACGAGCGGAATCAGAAATCGTTTGCCGGTCGGCCTTTTCACCTCGAGCAAATCGGCGGCCGCCTGAGGTTGAACGCCGACGACTTCTCCCAGCACTTCGCCCGTCTTGTCATCCACCACCGCCAGGCCAACCAACTGGTCCTGGTAATACTCATCGGCGCCAAGAGCCGGCCGCTCCTCTTGGAGAAGACCGACTTCCCAGCCCACCCGCTCTTCCGCCTCGTTGCGCGACTGACAGGCGGCAAACTCGGCGATCCATACGCTGCGGTGCCAGCGCGAAGAATCCAGAACGGTTTCTTCCGCCAGCGTTCCTGGTTTTGGCGGCCGCAGCCACACCCGCTTGCCTACCAGCGCTTCGGCAATATCTGGAGTGATCCCATAGGGCGCAATCCGTACGGCTCCCCGAAGTCCCTGGGCACGGACTATTCGCCCCAGCGATACCCAGTCGTTTTCGTCTGGACGTTCGAGCATGGACATACCCTCCGCGCGCAACGGTTCGAGAGACAGGTTCTTGAATACACAAACGCTGAGCCTCTTTCCGTGCCGCAGAAAAGGCGTGCCCGATCTGGTCGGTTCAGAAAGCGCCTTACTCGACGATTTGCAGGAGCGATTTCTTTTTCAGCTTTGTGGCGGCCGCACTGAGGATTTTGCGCATGGCTTTGGCCGTCTGGCCCCCCTTCCCGATGACCTTGCCGACGTCATCCGGTGCAACTTTCAGCTCGAGGATCACGCTGTTTTCGCCCTCGACTACGTTGACGCTGACCTGTTCGGGATGGTCCACCAGAGCTTCGGCCATGAACTGCACGAGGTTCTTCATCTCGCTCACGACAGCTTCCTCCTTCGCAGAGCTATGCCTTATTCGGCTTCAGACGCCCACTGCGAACGAACGATCTATGGCTCTGCCCCCTCAGCTTATCCCCTTGTCCGAGGCCCCCTCCTCGGCGGCCCGGACTGCGCATCTCAAGCGGTCGGCTGGGTTGCTGGGGCTTGCGCGGCCTACTTGGCCGCCAGCCGACGCGCCTGATTCATCTCGTGGAACTTGCGCATGATACCGAGCTTTCGAAAAATGGAACGAACCGTATCCGAGGGCAACGCACCGTCCTTCAACCACTTCAGCGCGCGTTCCTCGTTGACATAGATCTGCTTGTCTTCTTTCTGCAGCGGCTGATAGCGGCCGAGGATTTCGATGAATCGCCCGTCGCGGGCTCGACGCGAATCCGCAACAACGATCCGGAAATAGGCGGCTTTCCGCCGCCCCACCCGGGCCATTCGTATCTTGACCGACATCCCTGTTTCACCCCCTTTCCGGCCGGCAACTGGGCGTCAGGCACCCGCTGCGGATACTAACAGCAAACCCTACAACGCTCTTTGCCTGCACGCAACGAAATTCCATCGCCGGTTTCTGGTTTTTCCACGATAAATCTTCTTTGCTTTACCCAACACTTGCTATCTGCGCTTCTTCTTCTTTCGCTTGCCGGAGCCGTGTCCCATCCCGTGCCCCATGGCCGGGTGCCGCGCCGCACCGCCGAAGCCCCCCGCCCCCATGAACTTCTTGAGCATTTTTTTGGTTTCCTCGAACTGCTTGATGAGGGCGTTGACGTCGGCAACGGTGGTTCCGCTGCCGGCGGCCACACGCCGCTTGCGGCTGGCGTCCATGATTTGCGGCATTTCGCGCTCCATCGGGGTCATCGAACAAATGATAGCCTCGATATGCGCCAGTTCTTTTTCGTCCACGGCTTCGGCGGGAATCTGGCTGCCCAGTCCGGGAATATACTTCAGCAAATCCGCAAAAGAGCCCATCTTCTTGACCTGGCGCAGCTGATTGAGAAAATCCCCAAGCGTGAACGATGCCTTCCGCATCTTCCGCTGCATTTCGAGCGCTTGCTCGGCGTCGAAGGCTTCCTGCGCTTTCTCCACCAGCGTCAACACGTCGCCCATGCCGAGAATGCGCTGCGCCATCCGGTCGGGGTGAAACAGCTCGAGGTCGTCGGCCTTTTCGCCAATGCCGACAAATACAATCGGCCTGCCCGTGACCTGACTGACCGACAGAGCGGCTCCGCCGCGCGCATCGCCGTCGAGCTTGGTCAGGCAGACCCCGTCAATGCCGACGGCTTCGTGGAATCGCGCGGCAGACTGGACGGCATCCTGGCCGGTCATGGCGTCGGCGACAAGGAAACAGTAAGACGGTTGGATGGCTTGCTTTATTTCCGTCAGCTCATCCATCTTGACTTCGTCAATATGCAAGCGCCCGGCGGTATCAAAAATGACAAGGTTAAGCGCTTGTCGTTCGGCTTCTTCGAGCCCTTTCAAGGCAATCGCGCGAGCGTCCGTCGAACCGGGAACGGAAAAAACGGGAACGCCAATCTGCTTGCCGACCACTTCGAGCTGGCGGACTGCGGCTGCACGGTGGACATCGCAAGCGACCAGCATGGGTTTGAAGCCCTGCTTGAGCATGCGGCGCGCTAACTTGCCGGCAAATGTGGTCTTGCCGGATCCCTGCAATCCCAGGAGGAGAACTTTATTCAATCTGTTCGGGTCAAACTGGGGCGGCCTGGCCTCTCCACCCATCGCCTTGACCAATTCATCAAAAACGATTTTGATGAATTGCTGGCCGGGCGTAATGCTGCGAAGCACCTCCTGCCCGACGGCCCGCTCGGTGACCTGCTGGGTGAAGGATTTTACGACTTTGAAGTTGACATCGGCTTCGAGAAGCGCCAGGCGGACATCCTTGACAGCCTCGCGGACGTTTGCCTCGTTGATTGTCCCTAGGCCCCGGATTTTCCGAATTACGCCTTCGAGCCGTTTGCCGAGATTTTCAAACATGAATCACCCAGCCGGTGTGTAAATTCCAAACAGGTTAAACTGAAAGCAAAAAACCACTATCCGCAAGCGCTGCTATTCCTGTGTTTCCAAAAGGCGCAAGACCTCGTCTATCGCTCGAACAAGAGAGCCGGTATCGTAGATAACACCCTGGGAGGCCAGCTGTTTGCGCACCTGGCGAAGTTGCGCGAGGGCGGGCTCGAGAGCGATTGGCTGCCGGGCGGGGACGGCTTGTGCGCGACCCGCCGACTTCCCCAAAAGGCCCAATCCCGACTCGTAGCGTTCCATCGCTGCTTCGGCTTGTTTGACGGCGTCGTGGACCGCCTGGCGACTGATCTTGAACTCAGAGGCAATTTCGCCAAACGAGAGGTCTTCCTCATGATGCAGCCGCACAAACTCTCTCTGCCGCTCGGTAAGAAGAGTGCCGTAGACCTGAAGGAGTTGTGCAATTCTAACCCTGCGGGCCAGTTTTGCTTCGTCTTTTTTGTCCTGCATTTCCACAACTATTACCCGAAAAAAGCGTCAAACAAAGTCCCTTCACACGAAATGACGTAATTCCCTTCTGTTATTACAAAGGGCGTGTCAAGCATATTTGCATGAAAGGGAAAGGATTTTTTTGGAGGGATTAGACGGGATAGATAAAGTGGACGGGGTGGATGCGATGGACGAAAACAAAAGACCGAAGTGCAGCCTTTCGCTGCACTTCGGTCTTGACCCGGATAGCGAGTGCTATGCGCTTCCGCCTACGGGGCGACCGGCTGCGGTACCTGCATCGGCTGCATCACGACATCGCGAATCTTGACGATCGGGTCCGTCGGCACAAACAGCGTGGCCTGCAGTTTCCCCTGCGAGGAGCCGGCAAAAAAGGTGATCGGTTCGGTTTCGAGGGTTTTCAATTTGGTGGCAATCTGCGCGAACTGCGGGCCGGCGCCTTGACCCGGAGGCGCAAACGCCTGGACAAGCTGCATCCCCCACGCACCAAGCCGGGCTGGGAACAGGTCCACATAGAGCATGCCGCCGGCCTGCGCCTGGCTGTGAAGAGGCGTGGAAACGGCTGGCTTCTTCGCCTTCAAAGCATCAATGAGCGAGTCCATGCGTTTGGCATTCAGGTCGTGAATGACAAAGTTGTCTACAGCGGCGATTTCCTGTTCCTGAAAGGTGAACATCTTCATCATGGCGGCGCCGGGTCCCGGCATGGCTTCCATGCCTGCCATGTTGACGCTCGTGGTCATTTTGTGGATGGGTGTGCCCTTATACTCGCGAACCTTGTCCTGGAACGTGATGGACATGTCCACGCCCATGCTTTTGTAAAGGGCGGTTAGGCCGAGGTCATCCATGGTTTTTTTGACGGTGCGCAGTTCTTTCAGATAGTCGCCGGCATTGGTTGTCTCATAGATGACCGCGCCGTTGAGGAGATTGTCGGCGCCTGGGGTGAGGAAATCAAGGGCTGCGGATTTTTTCATCGCCGTTGTGCGGCGGACAAATTGAGCCAGCTGGTCGGTCTTCAGCTGCGCGCTGGCGGTGGTCTTCGGCGCGGCAGCCATGACTTCATTGACTTTCGCCGCAATGAAATCAGCCCATGCCGCGCTGTCAAAACCGGCAAAGCCGACGACCGACCCCGTGCGGGGCAGATAATTCAGCAGTGACGGATCGGAGGCGGCTGGGGAATCGAGCACCTTGGCCAGAGCCGTGTTGGGTTTCGCGCGGAGAATCATGCCAAGCTCCGCGCCTTCTTTTTTGAGGGAAAGGTCCACACCGAGGTCTTTCATTTCTTTGATAATCCCGAGAGCGGTCTGCAGCTGCAGGCTCAACAGTGCGGTTCCGGCGCCTGGCTGGCCCATCATTTTCTGCATTTGCTCCATGTTGCGCATCATTTCGGCCAACCCGCTCTCGATGGTCTTTTCATAACGCGCCATCAGGAGTTCGACGTTGACATAGACACTGACGTCGGAGGGAACAGGCTGGGCAAGGATGGCTTCGAGTTTGTCGAAATTGGCACGCCCCGCCGTCATCCCCTTCTCGTTGTTGACATCGGCAACCAGGAGCGTCTTGCCTCCTTCTTTTTGATAAACGAGGCTGCCGCGCGCTTCGAGCGTGGTTTTCAGCTGGGCGGAGGCCACCGGCAACAGGGCAACGGTCGGCATTTCGCCGCCCCCTTCAGGCGCAAAAACGCAGATCATGGCCGCGCGCGTCTGGTCCACTCCCGCCAGAGTCGGGTCGCCCAGCGCGTTGCCGAGCTGCATCTTCAGCATTTCGACCCCCATGCCGGGAAGAATCGGGGCGATCATTGCATCAAGGCGCGGAAACAACTGATCCAGCCGGTTGATCCGCACCGTGAGGGCGACGTCGGGCACGCCAGCGATAGACTGCGGGTCGCGGATCGAAAGCGCCATCGGGGCTGCGGAAACCTTAGCGGGCTGCGCGGCGCCGATTGCCGCCGCGACCACGCCTGCCGCCGCTGCCGCCAGAATCCATGCTGCGAACCGTGTTGTTCTTAGTAAACTGTACATACCTTGCCTCCTTCTGATGCTTCGCTTCATCTGAGCTGGGGACTCGCACGCAGGGCGTGGAAGCGCATTCCCCCTTTGTCTGATCGAGTCAGCCGTTGGAGCACGCGACCGGTTCTACCCTTCTATGCGGCAGAGATTATCGCAGGCGAACTGGTTGAGCGGAAGGCCGCAAAAGACCTCTCACAGACAACAGAACCGTAGTCGAACGATAAAGAGGCGGTCAACTCTTTTTCTGATTTTTATTTGTTTGACAAAGGCGAAGGATCAGCAAATAGTGTCCTACGGTGTTGCGCGCGAATCCAAGAGAGAATTATTGCGCGCAGCAGTTTTTCTCGCCCAAGGCGGCAGCGCGAAGCCGCCGTCAAGCCGCAACGCCAGCAGGCTGGACAAGGCGTACTCCGCAGCACAAATTCGGGCGCAGGGTGCGAGCGTGATTGTCTTGTCCCCGGCCGTCAAGCAATGGACGAGGGAGGGAATCCGGTTTCCGATCTGCCGGCGGAGATCAGATTAGGAAACCGGGACGAAATAAGATGGGGCGCGAGGTTTTTCCGTCCCAATACACCCGGAGCAATGGACGTGGAGGTCCAACGATGAATCAACAAAATGTACAAATGGTTACAATTGACGGCAACGAAGCAGCTGCTTATGTTGCCCACAAGGTCAGCGAGGTCTGCGCGATTTACCCGATTACGCCCTCGTCGAACATGGGCGAATGGGCCGATCAGTGGTCCTCGGAAGGCAAAACGAACATATGGGGAACGGTCCCGCTGGTTGTCGAGATGCAAAGCGAGGGCGGGGCGTCGGGAGCGATTCATGGCGCGGCTCAGACCGGGGCGTTGACGGCGACGTTTACCGCCGCCCAGGGTCTCTTGCTTATGATCCCCAACATGTATAAGATCGCCGGCGAGCTGACGCCGACCGTTTTCCATGTTTCGGCGCGCACGGTGGCCACGCATGCGCTTTCGATTTTCGGCGACCACAGCGACGTCATGGCCGTGCGCCAGACGGGCTTTGCGCTTTTGGCCGCCAGCTCCGTCCAGGAAGTCATGGACATGGCGATGATTGCCCACGCGGCGACGCTGCAATCGCGGGTGCCATTTCTGCATTTCTTCGACGGATTCCGCTCGTCGCACGAGGTGAACAAAATTGTCCAGCTCAGCGATGACCAGATTCGGGCAATGATTGACGAGGAGTTGGTGCGGGCTCATCGGGCGCGGGCGCTGTCGCCCGAGAACCCTGTTTTGCGGGGGTCGGCCCAGAACCCGGACGTCTTTTTCCAGTGCCGCGAAACGTGCAATCCTTTTTACAAGGCCTGTCCGGGCATTGTCCAGGAAGTCATGGACAAGTTCGCCCGCGTGACCGGCCGGCAGTATCATCTGTTTGATTACCTCGGCGCTCCCGACGCCGAGCGGGTGATTGTGCTCATGGGCAGCGGCGCCGAAACGTCGCATGAGACCGTCGAGTATCTGAACCAGCAGGGCGAGAAGGTGGGCGTTGTCAAAGTTCGCCTGTATCGGCCGTTTGCCTCCGAGGCGTTTGTCAAAGCGCTCCCGCCGACGGTCAAGGCCATTGCCGTGCTCGATCGTACTAAAGAGCCCGGCTCGGAAGGCGAGCCGTTGTATAAAGACTGCGTGACAGCGATTGCCGAGGCGGTCTCTGCCGGCACCGCCCCGTTTGCGGCCATGCCGAAGATCATCGGCGGGCGCTACGGTTTGTCGTCCAAAGAATTTACCCCCGCGATGATCAAAGCAGTGTTCGATGAATTGAAAAAAAGCACGCCGAAAAACCGCTTTACCGTCGGCATCAAGGATGATGTCACTCACACCAGTCTCGACTATGATCCATCATTCAGCATCGAGGCCAGCGATGTTTTTCGCGGTCTGTTCTACGGCCTCGGCGCAGACGGCACGGTCGGTGCCAACAAGAACTCAATCAAGATTATCGGCGAAGAAACCGACATGTATGCCCAGGGCTACTTTGTCTATGATTCGAGAAAGGCCGGAACGGTTACCATCTCGCATCTGCGCTTCGGGCCGCGCCCCATCCGCTCGATCTACCTGGTGACCCAGGCCAATTTTGTCGCCTGCCACCAGTTTGTTTTTCTCGAGCGCTACGACATGCTCCAGTATGCGTTGCCGGGAGGAGTGTTCCTGCTCAACGCGCCGTTCGAGGCCCACGAGGTATGGGACAAACTCCCGCGCAAAGTGCAGCAGCAGATCATTGACAAAAAACTGAAGTTCTATGCCATCAACGCCTACAAAGTGGCGCGAGAGACCGGCATGGGCGAACGCATCAACACCATCATGCAGACCTGCTTCTTCGCTATCTCCGGCGTCCTGCCGCGCGACGAGGCCATTGCGGCAATCAAAAACGCCATCAAGAAGACCTACGGCGGCAAGGGGGAAGAGGTGGTGAAAAAGAACTTCCAGGCCGTGGATCAAACGCTTGCCAATCTCCATGAAATCCCCGTTCCCGACAGGGCCACAAGCACGATCGAGTTGCCGGCGTCGGTCGTTTCGCCCAAAGCCCCCGAATTCGTTCAGAAGGTTACGGCGACGATCATCGCCGGCCGCGGCGACGAACTGCCCGTCAGCGCCTTCCCGGTGGACGGCACTTTCCCGACCGGCACGACGCAGTGGGAAAAACGCAGCATCGCTCTGGAAATCCCCGTCTGGGAGCCCGACCTCTGCATCCAGTGCGGCAAGTGCTCGATTGTCTGTCCCCATGCGGCGATCCGGATGAAAATCTACGATCCGAAGTATCTACAAGGCGCGCCGCCCACGTTCAAGTCCACCGACGCCAAAGGCAAAGAGTTCGCGGGCATGAAATGCACCGTTCAGAACGCCCCCGAAGACTGCACCGGCTGCGGCGCGTGTGTCTTTGCCTGTCCGGCTACCGACAAGCAGAATCCTAAGCGCAAGGCGATCAATCTCGCGCCCCAGATTCCGCTGAGGGCTTCCGAGCGCGAAAACTACGAGTTCTTTCTCAACATCCCCGACTTCGACCGCACCAAGGTCAAGGTCAACACGGTCAAAGGCTCGCAGCTGCTGGTGCCGTTGTTTGAGTATAGCGGCGCGTGCAGCGGCTGCGGAGAAACCCCTTACGTTAAACTGCTGACTCAGTTGTTTGGCGATCGCGCCCTTATTGCCAACGCCACCGGCTGCTCCTCGATCTACGGCGGCAACCTCCCGACAACCCCATATGCGAAGAACCGGGACGGGCGCGGGCCGGCCTGGAGCAACTCGCTCTTCGAGGACAACGCCGAATTCGGCTATGGTTTCCGCCTCACGCTCGACAAACAGCGCGAATATGCCGCCGACCTGATGAAGAAAATGGCCGAGCAGATCGGCCCCAACCTCGTCGAGGAGATTCTCAAGGCCGACCAGTCGAGCGAGACAGGAATTGCCGCGCAGCGGGAGCGAGTGAGTGCGCTGGTCAAAAAACTCCAGAGCATCAACTCTGCCGACGCCAAAAACCTTATTAGCGTGTCCGACGCCTTGATCAAGAAAAGCGTCTGGATCGTCGGCGGCGACGGCTGGGCTTACGACATCGGCTACGGCGGTCTCGACCACGTGCTGGCATCGGGTCGCGATGTCAACATGCTGGTGCTCGACACCGAAGTCTATTCCAACACCGGCGGCCAGATGTCCAAAGCGACCCCGCGCGGCGCCGTCGCCCGCTTTGCCGCCGGCGGCAAGCCCCAGGCGAAAAAAGACCTCGGCCTTCTGGCCATGACCTATCGCAGCATCTATGTGGCGGCGGTCTCCATGGGCGCCAATGACGGGCAAACCGTCCGCGCTTTTGTCGAAGCCGAGGCCTACAACGGCCCATCGCTGATCATTGCCTATTGCCACTGCATTGCGCACGGCATCACGATGCGCGAAGGCATGGAAACCGGCAAACAGGCCGTCGAATCCGGCCACTTCCCGCTCTATCGTTTCAACCCCGACCTGATCGCGCAGGGCAAGAACCCGCTGCAGCTGGATTCGAAGGCGCCGAAGATTTCTTACGAGCAATACGCCTACAACCAGACGCGGTTCAAGATGCTGACGCGCAGCAAACCCGTCGAGGCCAAACGGCTGCTCGAGCTGGCACAGGACGACGCGATCTCGCGCTGGCACCTCTACGAGGCGCTGTCGAAGATCGAGGTGAAGCCGTCGGTGGCAGCCGAAACCGCCGCGGCGTCGGCATAAGAAAGCCGCAGCCCGGACGCTCGGCGGAAGAGAAACTCTGTTGGAGAAAGAGTAAGACAACCGGAAAAACGCTTTACCGACGAGCGGGTGCGCATTTCACCAGATCCATGAAACGAGAGGCGCGGATCTCTTCCTCCGCGCCTCTTTTTTTAGATAAAATTATGCACAAAGGACTCCCACAAACCTTCCGGCATTTAGCCGCTTTTGCCCCAAAAACCTTGCACCTTGCCAGGGGTATAAAGAAGACAAGAGCTCAAGCGAAAGGCGAAATCAGAGAGTTGTAGCAGAGTCTTCTTGCTCACGCCTTTATGGTAAGAATGCCGAATCATAGTGCATCTTGATGGGCGAAGTGTCCCTGCCACATGGAATTATTGGTTTTTTGCGCTCTCTTGCCGGAAGAGGTGAATGAATTACTCCTTCTTTGCTGCTCCTTCCTTGCCCTTTGCTTTCTTATTCGCTTGCGGGCTCTGGAAACGTGGTGGGATAAGTTGGGCGTTCCAGCGGTCGAAGGCCTGGCGGAGTCGTGCGGCATCGGCGGGTCGTTTGGCGGCGAGATCGGTTTGTTCGCCGATGTCGGCGTCGAGGTCGTAGAGTTCGGGTGCGGCCGACTCGGCTGGTTTGACCAGTTTCAGGCGGCCTTCGCGCACGGCCCATGCGGTGCCACCGCCCATGCGCCAGAACAATCGTTCGTGCGGCGGGCCGGAGCGCTCGCCTGTCAGATAGGGTAACAGATTGACGCCGTCTATGGGGCGGTCGGCGGGCAGCGGAGCACCGCCGACGGCCGCAGCGGTCGGCAGGATGTCGAGCGACGAGATGGGATGCACGAAAACCGAGCCGGCGGGTATCCAGCCGCGCCACTGGGCGGCGAAGGCCACGCGGATGCCGCCTTCATAGACCGAGCTTTTACCGGCGCGCAGCGGGTCGTTGCGCGAGCCGTTGCTGGCAATGGTGAGGGGCCCGCCGTTGTCGCTGAGGAAGAAGATCAGCGTGTCGTTTTCGAGACCGACGTCTCGCAGGGTGGAAAGGAGCAGACCGACGCCATCGTCCACGGCGCTGAGCATCGCCGCATAGTTCTGGCGCTTCGGGTCGGCGATGTGGCGAAAGCGGTCGGCGTATTTGTCAATGACCTGCTGGGGCGTGTGGGGCGCGTTGTAGGCGAGGTAGAGGAAGAAAGGATCGTTGCGGTGGCGGCGGACAAAGGCGGCGGCTTCGCGCGAAAGAGCATCGGTGAGGTAGTCGGTCAGGGGCGTGGGCTGGCCGTCTTTTTCGATGGGGATCAGATACTCGCGCGTTTCGCCCGGCTCTCCTGCCTTGAGATAGTCGTGGCCGCCGCCGATGAAGCCGAACTGCTCGTCGAAGCCGCGCCGCAGCGGGTGGTGAGCGGGCGTTGCGCCGAGGTGCCACTTGCCGACGATGCCCGAGACGTAGCCGGCGGGTTTGAGAACTTGCGGCAGCGTGATTTCGTCGAGCGGCAGACCGGCTGTCGGGTCGTTGGGCAAATAAGCGGGATTGTTTTCATGGCCGAACCGTTGCTGGTATCGGCCCGTCAGCAGGCCGGCGCGCGTGGGGCTGCAAAAGGGATGGGAGACATAGCCGCACTGGAAGCGGACGCCGTTGGCGGCGATCGAGTCAATGTGGGGCATGGGGATGTCCTTGCAGCCGTTCCAGCGGACGTCGGCGAAGCCGTGGTCATCGGTGAGAATGACGATGATGTTGGGATTTCGCGTGGGGGCAGCGGCGGCCGAGGCGGCCGCGGGAAGGACAGCGGCGGCCGATGCAGCAGCAGCGCGATGGAGAAACTGGCGGCGGTTGGCTTTACAAGACATGGCAGGGCTCCCTGGGGGTGGAAAGAGTGGCGAAGTGCACAAGCGTTTTGGCGCACGAGACGCCGCCGCGCGCAGCACCTCGTTCTTTGTCCTGAGCTAAAACACAACGCTCTTGCGCGAAGAGGTGCAAGCAAAAACAAGATGCGCTCTATGCGAGGGTGCAAGCGCGATTTTCATTTTCATTGATATTTGAATGCGGAATTTTGATGTGGGCTCGCCATCCTATGGCGATCCCCAACGACGCGCCGGGCCCCTATCACGCGGCGCGTAGGGCGGAGCCTTTGCACGGGGAGAGGGCGAGGCTTACGGTCCTGGGCTGCAAATTTGCTTGCTTGCAAGGCTGCTTTGGCGTATGCCTTTTTTCGAGATGAGCGACCGGGCGGAAAAAGACGGAATGACCTTCGGACGGGCGTTTTGGCGCACCGCGCGCTATCATGCGGCCGACGCGCTGGGCTTTCGTGTGCGGCCGCGCAAGTTGCGCATCGCAGTCACCAAGCGGTGCAATTCGCGTTGCGCGATGTGCAGCGCATGGCAAACGCCGCCGTCGGAGGAGCCCGAGATCGCCCCTGTGGAGATTTCCACGATCGCGCGCTCCAACCGCTGGTATCTGCGGCGGGTTACCCACGTCAGCCTGACAGGCGGCGAGCCGACGCTGCGGCGCGATCTGACTGAACTGGTCCGCGCTGTCTGCGATTCATTCCCTCGCGCAACGATCAATATCAACAGCAACGGTTTCCAGATGCTGCCGCTTCTCTCGGTGATCAACGAAACTCTGGCGTACCAGCGCCGGCGGCTTCAAATCATGTTGTCGCTCGACGGTTTGGGCGAGGTGCACAATCGCGTGCGGGGCGTGCCAGGCGCGTTCTCGTTAGTGCTACGCACGATCAACCGCCTGTTGGCGTTGCGCGAAGCGGGGCAGAAGATTTCGATTGAGGTCAACTTTGTTCTGACCAATCAGAATGCCGATCAGATGCTGCCGGTGTTTCATTTTTGCCGCGAGCGCGACATCGAATTCAATCCGATCTACCCCGTGCACGGCGAGTTGTATGCCAACGAAATCATGGATATTGGGCTGGAGCGCGAGGCGGTGCAAAAATTCCTCGAAGCCGTTGCGGAGATTCGGAAGAGCGATCGGTCGCTGGCGCTGCGCGAACTCGAACACCAGTTGCGCGGCTATCCGCGCGATTTCGACTGCTGGGCCGGCCGCACGCAATTTCTCATCGAGGCCGACTGCCGTGTGTATCCCAACGGCGGCTGCCCGCCGGCATTTTGCCTCGGCTCGCTGCGTGAATGCAACTATAGCTTCCGCGCGCTTCTGCGCTCGCAACAGGCGCGACAGGTGCTTTGCGGCCTGCGCCAATGCCGCCTTTGCCGCATCCCATGCGAGACCATGACCACGCTGCACGGGCCCGAGGCTCTGGCCGGCTATTGCAAGATGTGCACGCCGGCAATTGCCCCGCCGCCGCCAGGGCTGGGACTGTCGGCCGCTCTCCAACCGCGGCCGCCGCGCCAACGCGCCCGGTAGTTTTGAACTATCGGCTTCAAGCCCAAACCGCATTTGTCTCCCACTTTTCGCTTGACCCTTGCCGTCCAAGTCAACGAGCTAGCGCGTGCGTGGAAAGTCGGATCGGAAAGGAGCACAACGACCATGTCTTACCTGCTGGGCATTGATATTGGCACTTCGGGCACCAAGACCTTATTGATTGACGAAAACGGCAAAACGCGGGCGAGCAAGACCGTCGAGTATCCGCTGCTGACGCCGCATCCGGGCTGGGCCGAACAGCGCCCGGAGGATTGGTGGCGCGCGACGTGCGAAGGCATTGCGGCGGTGCTGAGAAAAAGCCGCGTGAAGCCGGACGAGATCAAAGGCGTCGGCCTCAGCGGCCAGATGCACGGGTCGGTTTTTCTTGACGAAAAAGGCAAGGTTATCCGGCCGGCGATTCTATGGTGCGATGGCCGCACGGCCGCCGAGTGCGACGAGATTATGGCCGCGGTCGGCCCGCAGCGCATGCACGAGCTGGTAAGCAACCCCGCACTGGCCGGATTCACCGCGCCCAAGGTGGTGTGGCTGCGCAATCACGAGCCGGAAAAATTCGCCAAAGTTCGCCAGGTGCTTTTGCCGAAGGACTATATTCGCTATCGGCTGACGGGCGAATATGCGGCGGAAGTTTCGGACGCCGCCGGCACTGTGATGTTCGACGTGAAGAACCGGCGATGGAGCGACGAGGTGCTGGAGGCGCTGCGCATTCCGCGCGAGTGGCTGCCGAAGGTCTATGAGTCGTACGAGGTTTGCGGTCATGTGACAGCGGCAGCGGCGCGGGCGACAGGTCTGGCCCAAGGAACGCCGTGCGTCGGCGGCGGGGCGGACAACACGTGCGGCGCGGTCGGCAGCGGCATTGTCGTCGAGGGCCGTGTGATGACCAGCCTCGGCACATCGGGCGTCGTTTTCGCACCGACCGACACGCCGCAGGTGGATCCGCAGGAGCGGCTGCACACGTTTTGCCACAGTACACGCCGGCAGTGGTATCTGATGGGCTGCATGTTGTCGGCAGGCATGTCGCTGCAATGGTATCGCAACCAGTTGGCAGAGGTCGAGCGGGCGGCGGCGAAAAAGAGAAAAGCCGACGTGTACGATTTGCTGATGAAACAGGCCGCCGAGACGCCGCCGGGCGCCGAGGGCCTTTTTTTCCTGCCCTATCTGATGGGCGAGCGGTCGCCGCACAAAGACCCGTTTGCGCGCGGGGCGTTCATCGGCTTGTCGTTTCGCCACACCAAGGGACATCTTATTCGCGCGATTGTCGAGGGCGTGACCTTTGCGCTGCGCGATTCGCTAGAGATCATGAAGGGACTGGGTGCGAAAATGGAACAGGTGCGCCTGATTGCCGGCGGGGCGAAAAGCCCCTTCTGGCGCCAGGTTGTGGCGGACATTTTCGGACTGCAGATCGCCATTCCCGCCAACACCGAGGGGCCGGCGATGGGTGCGGCGATTCTGGCCGGCATCGGCACGGGGGTGTTCGGCGATTTTCTCGAAACCACCGAACGCATTCTTCCGGTTGCGTCGTATGTGGACCCCGACGCTAGGCGCCACGAGCAATACAACGAAATCTATTCGCACTTCGTCGGGCTATATCCTGCGCTGAAAGGGCACTTCGGAGAGATGGGGAAAGTGCTGAAGCTGTAGAGAATGAATCACCCTCCTGAAATCTGCTACCTCCGTGCGATGCAGGAGATTATCCAGCGCACGGTGACGGAAAGCCTTCGCGCCAGCGGAGCGACCGCGCGCGCCCAGGTGGCCAAAGACGCGGGCGGCGACATTATCTACGCCATGGACGCCGACGTCGAAAAAGAGCTGGTAAGCTTCTGTAAAATGTGGGGCGCCCATCAGCGCTTCATCCTTATCGCCGAAGGCGTCGGCGAAACCGGCCGCGCGGCATTCCCGCCCGACACCACGCCCGATAACGCCGAGTTCTATCTCCTCGTGGACCCGATAGACGGCACCCGCCCGCTGATGTATGACAAACGCAGTGCATGGTCGCTGGCGGCAATCGTCCCCACTCCGGACGCAAGAAGCAAGAGGTTAGACGCCGGAGGAGAGGGAAGAAAAGACCACGAAAGGAAAGCGTGTCCCACTTTGCGCGATGCGAGTGTCGCGTGCATGACTGAGCTGCCGACGTCCAAACAACTTTACGCCGACTGCTTGTTCACTTTGCGCGGCGAACGGCCGCGACTCGTGCGCCGGCGCCTGGACACCGGCGCGGAGGTCGAGCATCCTTATTCGCCCAGCCGCGCCGACACCATCGAGCACGGCTTCGCCATGCTCACCAATTTCTTCCCTGGCGGAAAAGAAATGGTCTCGGCCATCGAGGAAGAACTCGTACGCGAGCTGGGCGGTTTGCGCAGCGGCCGCGCGATTGTTTTCACCGATCAATATCTTTCGACCGCCGGCCAGTGGTACGAGCTGATCGTCGGCCACGATCGTTTTAACGGCGATCTGCGCGGGCGGATGATCGAGCGGGGCATTCCGGCCGGCGCGGTTCCTGCTCTTGCTGCTCATCCTTACGACTGCTGTGTTGAACTGCTTGCGCGCGAGGCCGGCGTCATCATCACGGATCTCGAAGGCCGTCCTTTTGACGCTCCGCTCGACACGGAGTCGCCCGTCTCATGGCTGGCGTATGCCAACGAGGCGCTGCGGCAAAAGATCGAGCCTGTTCTGCAGCGTCTGCTGCGAAAGCACGGGCTGATTTCTTGAGCCGAACCAACAGGGTTTCGACCAATTCCACCATAAAAACAAATGGAGGAGAGAATATCGTATTCTCTCCTCCACAGGGGTCATGGTAAGTGATGCCTTGCAGGCGTTCCTGCCCTTCCGTTTCCGCGGTTCGCCTTGGCCGACGCCCACGCCTTGTGCGGTGGGCTGCAGAAGCCGCGGGACGTTTTGGAATCATCCTGCAGGAAACCCGCATGCCGAAGCGGGCGGCTCACCTACTTTTTGCATTTCTTAGCCGCTTTCTTCGCCGGTTTTTTCGCGGCGGGTTTCTTGACGGCCTTTTTTGCCATTTGTGTCACCCCTTTCTCCCTGGCTGACCCGGGATTTCCATCTCCGTCTTAGAAGGTTTGCATGGACGGAACCCCGTTCGCAAGCCTTCCGGAGACAGAAAGACAAAGTGTGGTGCTGTTACTTCTTGCCCTTCTTGGCGGGCTTCTTCGCCTTCGCCTTTGCCATGGGTTATTCCCCCTTTCCCTTATGGTCGGACCGCATGGGCAGCGGCCGGCTGGTTTTGCGAGGGACCCGCTTGTTTCCTCACGAATCGGCCAATTTCGTGTCGTTCGCCCGGTAACGGGAGCACGGCGGAAACAGGTGGCCGCCTGCAAAACTCAGTGGAATCCAACTAAAAGACTGTGCAGCGCGTCAAGAAAAATAACATAGTTTAGCAAAAAAACTTTATGGCACAAGAGGGGTGTTTGAAATTGCGGCGGAACCGGACACAATTTCGTGCGGTTGAAAAAACTGCTGGTAAAAACATGGGATCAATAATTGGCCGCTTTTTCTCCATTCCCGCGAAAACCGGATAATTATAAAAGATCGGATTGCACCTGTCTTGCGCGGCATTTCGTTTTCCAATTTCTCCTGCTCGCAGGGCTGGAAAAACGGTTGCGTTTCCGCGACGCACTGTTTTAGGGTTTGCTGGGTTTTCGCCAGGATGACGGCGTGAGGAGTTTTCTGCGAAATGGCCAAAGGCAAAACCACCGCCAGTCGAACCATTCGCGTCGAGAATCCCCTCGGCCTGCATGCCCGTCCGTGCAGCCTGCTGGTTCAGACTGCCAGCCATTTTCCCGACACGGAGGTCTGGGTAACCAACGGCCGCCAGCGGGTGAATGGCAAAAGCATCATGGGGGTTTTAGGCCTGGCGGCTGCCGCGGGCACGGAACTGCTCATCGAGACCAAGGGGCGCAATGCCGAACAGGCGCTCGAAGCCATCTGCCGCGTGATCGCCGCGCTGGAAACGTTCGAGCAATATCAGACGCGCGAGGAAACGCTGGATGCATGGCGCAAGCTGCTTGCCGAAGTCACATCCAGGGAGTAGGGTCTTTATGCCGTCCGCCGTACGCTCCGCTTCGTCCTCGCGCCAGATCGTGCTGAAGGGTATCCCGGCCTCGCCGGGGATCGCGATTGGGCGCGCGTATGTGTTCGACCCGCGCCAGCCGGCGGTAGCCGCGCTGGAGATTGCCGAGCGAAATGTCGAGCGCGAGGTCGAGCGGTTTCTCAAGGCGATCGAACGGACGCGGCGGCAGATTCAGAAACTCCGCCAGCAGGTGGCGCGCCAGATCAACGAGCGGCAGGCGGCCATTTTCGACACTCACCTGATGATGCTGGATGATCCTTCGTTTCAGGAGGAAACCGTCCGGCGGATTCGCGCCGAGCGACTGAACGCCGAATATCTGCTTCAGTCGCAGGTGCAGAAGCAGGCTTCGCGTTTCGAGAAAATCCAGGACGAGATGTTTGCCGCCCGCGCCGCTGATCTGACGGATGTGGCTCAGCGCGTGCTCGCCAACCTCATGACGCACGAGCGTCCCGCCCTGTCCGCGTTGACCAAGCCGGCCATTGTTGTCGCACGCGACCTGGGGCCTTCCGACACCGCGCAGATGAACAAGGAGACCGTCATCGGATTTGCGACCGACCGCGGGGGGCCCACCTCGCACACGGCCATCATGGCCAAGGCTTTGGAAATTCCTGCTGTCGTCGCTACGGGCGAACTGACGCAACATGTCCGGTCGGGCGATTTGCTGATTCTCGACGGCGTCAACGGCTACGTCATTCTGCGCCCAACGCACGACACACTGCGGGACTATGAAAAGTCGCAGGCGGCGATCGAGAAGTTCGAGCAGGAACTGGCAAAGAATCGCCACCTGCCGGTGGAAACGCTCGACGGCCACGCGGTTGAAGTCGGGGCCAACATCGAATTGCCGGAGGAGGTTCCGCACGTCATCGAGCACGGCGCCCAGAGCGTCGGGTTGTTTCGGACGGAGTTTCTGTTTCTGAACCGCGACCGTCTGCCGCGCGAGGACGAACTGTTCGAGATGTATCGGTCGGTGATAGCGGCACTGCATCCCCGCACGGTGATCTTCCGCACGCTGGACCTGGGGGGCGACAAGTTCGCCAAGACGGTTCCCCTGTCGAAAGAGCTGAATCCCTTTTTGGGGCTGCGCGCCATTCGCCTGTGTCTGCATTATCCGGAATTATTTCGGCGGCAGTTGCGGGCCATCTTTCGCGCCAGCATCTATGGCCACATCAAGATCATGTTCCCCATGGTTTCGAGTCTCGAAGAAGTGAGAGCCGCGAAAACCATTTGCGAGGAAATCCAGCGCGAGCTTCGCCAACATCGCATTGCATATGATCGCGACATCGAGATCGGCATCATGATAGAAACGCCGTCGGCGGCTGTGGCGGCCGATCTGCTGGCCCGAGAGGTGGACTTTTTTTCGATTGGCACGAACGACTTGATCCAATACACGCTGGCCGTGGACCGCGTCAACGAAACCGTTGCCCATCTCTATGAACCGCTTCATCCGTCGGTCTTGCGCCTGATTCATAATGTGATCGAGTCGGGGCACAAACAGGGCATTTGGGTGGGCGTCTGCGGCGAGTTGGCCGGCGATCCCACGATGGCCGCGATTTTGGTGGGCATGGGCATTGATGAATTGAGCATGGGCCCGGTGCGCATTCCCGAAATCAAGCAGGTGATTCGCGGCCTGCGGCTGAGCGATGTCCAGGCGATGGCGCGCGACTTGCTGAAACAAGCCTCCGCCCGGGAGGTCCGCGAAGTCGTGCGCCGCTATACCGAGCGGCTGCCGATTCGCCCCAAATGGCCGACACCGCCGCTGTTGAAACCGATTCGTGCGAGGGGAAGCGCGGCGGGCATTGTCCGCCGCCTGGGCGAACCGGTAGAGGTGTGAGAGGAAAGACCAGATGAAGGGAGTGGAAGAATGAACCGGGTGGACAGCCCGGACAGAATGGACAAGTGGGACGAAAACGCTGCCGCCCGTCTTGCACACAAACCATTCTATGAACTTCCTGTTGTTCATGTCGTCCATTTTGTATACTTCGTGCACGGCTTGAGCCATGTCAAATTCCGACGTTCGTCAAAAGCGACTGGGCCGGTTACTCGACCGCCTCGCAGCGCGTGTGTTGATTTGCGACGGCGCTGTCGGCACCATGCTTTACAACAAGGGCGTCTATATTAACCAGAACTTCGAGGCGCTCAATCTCTCCAAACCTAGCCTCGTTCAGGAAGTCCATGCGGAATACGTCAAAGCGGGCGCCGACATCATCGAGACCAACACATTTGGCGCTAACCGCCTGAAACTCGAAGCGGCAGGATTGGCCGACAAAGCCGCCGACATCAATCGCGCGGGCGCGCGCCTGGCACGCGAAGCGGCGGGCGACTGCGCTTTTGTCGCCGGTTCGATCGGCCCGTCGGGCGAATCGCGCTGGCGAGGCACACCCGTGGACCGAAAACATTTGGGCGCCGTGTTCGGCGAGCAGGCGGCCGCGTTAGCTGAAGGCGGTGTGGACTTGTTTATTCTCGAAACGTTTGCCGACCTTGCCGAACTGCTTGCTGCTATCGAAGCCGTGCGCGCCGTAAGCGGTTTGCCCATCATCGCCCAGGCTCGGTTCGCCGACGCCGAGCGCACTGATCTTGGCTATACGGTCGAAGAGGTGACAAAGGCGCTCGACCGCGCACCGGCCGAGGTTGTGGGATTCAACTGCGGGATCGGTCCGGCTACCGCGCTGGAGGTGCTCGAGCGAATGCGCGCGCTGACGACCAAGCCGATTTGCGTTCAGCCCAACGCGGGTCTGCCCCAGGAGTTCGACAACCGTTCGATCTATCTCAGCACGCCGGAATATATGGCCGTCTATGCAGGGCGGATGATTCAAAAAGGCGCGGCGATAGTCGGCGGTTGCTGCGGAACAACGCCGGCACACATTCGCCAGATTCGTGCGCAGGCCAAGGCGCTTCAGCCGGCCTCGACGATACAAGCCGCTTTGTTGGATGAAATGAAAACGGGCGAGGTTGCGCGGCCCGCACCGGCCGAGACGCAGTCGCGCTTTGCAGCGAAATTGCGCGCCGGCACATTTGTCGTCAGCGTCGAGATGGACCCGCCCATCGGGAGCGATCCGACGAAAACGCTGGCCTCGGCCAAAGCCCTGGTGGGAACGCGCGTGGACGCGATCAATATCGCCGACGGCCCGCGCGCCATGGCGCGCATGAGTCCTTTGGCGCTGGCCCTTCGCGTGCGCGACGAACTCGGCATCGAGCCGATCGTCCATTATTGCTGTCGCGACCGAAACATTCTCGCCATACAGGCCGATCTGCTGGGCGCCCATTCGCTCGGCATCCACAACATGCTGGCCATCACGGGCGATCCGCCGCGGCTGGGCAACTATCCGGAAGCGGCGGCGGTTTTCGACGTGGATTCGATCGGTCTGGTGCGGATCGTGCGGAAGCTGAATGCGGGGATGGATCTGGCGGGAAGCCCGATCGGTCCGCCGACGAAGTTTTTCGTAGGCGTTGGGGCCAACCCGGGCGCCATTGACCTGGACAGGGAGATTTTCCGCCTCGAACAAAAAGTCGCCGCCGGCGCGGAATACGTCCTGACGCAGCCGGTGTATGACGTGCGGCTGTTCGAACAATTCATCCGGCGGACGGCTCACTTGCGCGTGCCGGTGCTGGTGGGGATTCTGCCGCTGGTCAGTTCGCGCAACGCGGAATTTTTGCACAAGGAAATTCCCGGCATGCAGATTCCCGACCCCATCCGCGAACGCATGCGAAAGGCGGGGTCTGGGCCCGACGCGCGAAAAGAGGGGCTGGCGATTGCGCGCGAGGCCCTGCGCGAATGCGCGCCGATGGCCCAGGGCGTCTATATCATGCCGCCGTTCAATCGCGCCGACCTTGCACTCGAAGTGCTGGACGTTTTGGGTTGACGCGAAACGTCGCAGGAGTCAGCTTTCTTGGGGTGTGAGGGGAGGGCGGTTGAGAAAGAGAAGCTCAAATGGGGGAGCGAGAGAGTATCGTCGGCAGATGGAAAGTCTTCCGAAAGACCTTCGACCGGGAAATCCCTGGCGAGAAAAGGATTCTTTTTGGGTTGCGCATAGCGAAAAGCGTTCGATGCGAGGGGGATAGTAGGGGTTTGCTTTTTGTGCCCGACTCCTTAGACGGGGAAACGCTGCAACCGCACCCGGGGTTTTCAGTGCTTATGGCATGTGGACTGCCCCGTTGATTTCTCCTGTTGCACACTCGACGAGTGTGAAAGACTCAGCAAGCAGGTCTCCCTTGATCGGGAAGCCCTTGACACCGGCATCGGAATCCCGTGAGCGTTGTAAGTGGAGAGCAGACGATGGACACGCTATTGGACAGCCAGGTTGAAGATAGGGCAGCGACGGAATCTTCGCAGCAGGCCGATGAGCCGTACGTCGGTCTTGCGCTCAAGTGGCGGCCGAAGACCTTCGAGGAGATCGTCGGCCAGCGGCAGGTGAGCGAGACGCTGAAGAACGCCATGGCGCAGGGGCGGATTGCGCAAGCGTATCTTTTCTGCGGACCGCGTGGAGTGGGCAAGACCTCGACCGCCCGGATTCTCGCGCGCGCGATCAATTGCGAGAAAGGCCCGACGCCGGAGCCGTGCGGCAAGTGCATGTTCTGCCGCGCGATTTCCGCCGGCAGCGACATGGATGTGGTCGAGATTGACGGCGCCTCGAATAACAAGGTGGACGACGTGCGCGAGCTGCGCGAGGCGGTTAACTTCACGCCGTTCGCCGCCCGCTACAAGGTCTATATCATTGACGAAGTGCACATGCTCTCGACCGGCGCGTTCAACGCTCTTCTCAAGACGCTGGAAGAGCCGCCCGAGCGCGTGAAGTTTATTTTCGCCACCACCGAGCCGCACCGCGTGCCGGCCACCATCCGGTCGCGCTGCCAGGTTTGCAATTTCTCCCAGATCACCGAGGCGGACATTGTCGGACGGCTCGAGACCATTCTCGCGCGCGAGCCCTCGATTACCGTCGCCCCCGAGGAAAAGCGCGCCGTGCTCGAAACCATCGCCCACTATGCCGAAGGCTCGATGCGCGACGCCCTGGTGGCGTTCGATCAAGTGGCCGCGCTGGGATTGGGCACCATCACGCTGAAGGATGTTCAGGATTTGCTGGGCCTGGTGGACAGCGATGCCTGTCTCGCTCTGCTCGCCGGTCTGTGCACGGGCAGGACGGGCGAGTTGCTGCAGAAGGTGGATGAGCTGGTGAATGCGGGGCGCGACCTCGAACGCGTGACACGCCAGTTGGTGAAACTGGTGCGCGATGGACTGATCCTCAAAGCCGGAGGCGCGGCCGACTTAGTGCGGCGTCCTGAGAGCGAGCGGCGGCGCCTGGCGGACATCGTCGCGGGGGTCTCTCTGGCACAAATGGTCAATATCAGCCAGGTGCTGGTCGCGCTCGAAGAACAAATGCGAAGCGGCGTGCCGGTTCGCTTTGCACTTGAATTGGCCTTTATCAAACTGACCGCTTTAGGCGGAGCGACCGACCTTGGCGAGTTGATCAAAAAAATCGAGGCGATGAGCCGAGGCGGCGCTGCGGAAACAGCGGGCGGGAGTCCCTTGTCCCGCCCGGCAGCGGCTCCCGCGACACCGCCGGCGATGCGGGTGGCAGAGCACCCGACCCCCGCGCCGGCGCGGGCGGCCGTGCTGGCGGAAAGGTCGGGAGCATCCGTTGCCCCGCCGCGTGTCGTGCCCTCTGCCGTCCACATTCCGCCGACGCCCGCTGCAACGGTCCACGCCGACAAAACGTTGGATGGGAACGGCGGGAGCGCGGCGGCGGGCTCGATGCGCGTGGGCGAATCGGTCGCCGAGTTCGAGACCGACGCGGTGCTATCCAACGGAATCGGACTGGACGACGAGCCCGGTGCGTCCAACGGCAGAGCGGGTCTGGGGGCGCCGGCCGACCCGCGCGCGTGGCTGCGCGAGGCGTTCAGCCGCGATCCGTCATTGGCGGAGGCAGTCGAGGCGATCAAACAAATGTTTTCGGCGCGCGAAGTCGCGCTGGATGGAATTCCGTTGTAAAATCAGGCGCCGGAATTCGAACAGGAGTCGCGCGATATCAATGGAAAGGCAATCAAACCATGTTTGACCTCAAGCAACTTCAGAAAATGCAAAAAGACTTGCAGGAACAGCTCGAGGCGATGCAGCGGGAGGCGGAACGCCAGACGGTGGAGGCGTCGTCGGGCGGCGGGGCTGTGCGGGTTGTGGCCAACGGCGCGCAGCAAATCGTCGAGATCAAAATCCGCCCCGATGCGGTGGACCCCGACGATATCGAGATGCTCGAGGACCTTGTCATCGCCGCCGTCAACAGCGCCATGGAAAAGTCCAAGGAACTCACGCAGAAAGAAATGGGCAAGCTGACCGGCGGTATCAAACTGCCGATGATGTTTTGAGCGCGGAACGATTTTGCATCCCCGGATTATGCGCGATTGTGCAATTAGCAAGGCTTCATGAGCGAGCAGCGGATATGGTTTCCGGTGTGGCTGGAGTTGTGCGGGCTGCCGGAGTGGCTCAACACCAAGGTTCGGCAGGGGGCATGGGGCGTGTTCAAGAAGCTGGTCGAGCTCGACTGCGAGGCAAATTTTCAGCCGGGGCACTTCGAGATCCCGCTCAGCGATCTGGCGCGGCGCACCGGTCTGCCGCCCGCCACCGTGGCCCGCATTCTCCACGGTTTGCGCCGCAAGCGCCTGATCTCGTGCTTTGTCCCTGAGCACCCCGACGAAAACATCCTATGCAAAATCGCTGTCCCGCTTCCCCTGCCGGAACCGCGCGATGTCGTGCTGGGCCGGCTGCCGCGCGCCCTCCAGCGCGAGGAACTTCGCTACCTCGACCAGATGGCCCTGTCCGAGGAACAGGAAGCCCAATTACGAGAAATTGTGGACGAGTATCTAAATAAAGTGAGCCAGAAAATGAACGCGATAATCCTCGATGAGTTGCGTCTGATCGCCGCACGGTATCCGCGCGAACGAATCCGCCGGCATTTTGCCCGCGCGCGCGCGGCCGGCTTCGACAGCCTCTCCTGGATCTCGCGCGAAATGGCCCGGGAAGAACTCCATGAGCAAAAAACCGTCAAACCCAAATGAGCCGTTGCCGGACCTCGGCACAGCCCTCGGCGACAAGCTGCAGTTTTCCGACGACCTGCAGGCCCGCATGGTCGCCCAGCTGCGGCTGCGCGAATCGGGCATCCCGCCCAAGTATCTCGGCAAGGATTTTGAGAATTTTCTTGCCCGCGACAAAGTGCGGAGGGACCTTCTGGCCGCCGCCCAAGGGTACGTCGAAAGTTTCAACCTCACAGACAAGACCAAATATTTCGGCCTTTTTTTCCAGGCCCCAACCGGCGCCGGGAAAACGCATCTGGCCACGGCGATCCTGAAAAACGTGATTTTGAAAGGCTATTCCGGCGTGTATTGCAACGTCCCGCGCCTTCTCGAACTTCTCCGCGAACTCATGTACGACCGCGCCCATTACGACGAGCGCGGTTTTCTCGCCCGATGCGAAACTGCCGATCTCGTTGTTCTCGACGATATCGGCACGGAAACGGTCAGCGGCTGGGTCCAGGACCGCCTCTATCTGCTGGTCAATCGGCGCTATGAGGACATGGGGCGCACGATTGTGACGACCAACTGCGACGAGGCCACGCTGCGCGAGCGCGTGGGCGAGCGTGTGGAATCGCGACTGATCGAAATGTGCAACAACCGGTGGGTATTTCCGCAGGAGGACTATCGAATGAAAATGTGGGGCGCCCCGCCGACGGCCTCGCGAAAATAGATTTGTTCTTTTGGCGAAAGCGGAGCAGGAAGGATGCGAGCTGCTTCCTGCGCGGAAAACAAGGTCGGGCACACCAGCCGTCAGCCGCCTTTGGTCCGCGGTTTGTCTATTCCGTATTCTTCCATTTTTCGATAAAGGGTCTTGCGGCTCAAGCCAAGGAGGCGGGCCGTTCTGGCGCGATTGTCGCCGGTTTGCTGCAGCGTGGCCAGAATGATCTCGCGCTGGGCGTCGTCGAGGCTGGTGCCGATGCGCAGGCGGATTTCCGGCGCCGGGGCATTTAGAGCCGCCGAGGGAGAAGCCGCCCGCACGTCGGCCGGCAGATGCTCCGGGCCGATCTCGGTCTCCGAGGGTCCGGCCATGATCACCGCTCCCTCGATGGCGTTGCGCAGCTGGCGCACATTTCCCGGCCAGGGATAATTCTGCAGGATCGCCATGGCCGCCGGGTGGATTCGGACAAGGTTCTTGCCGTTGGCCTGGGAGAATTCGGCCAGAAAGGCTTGGGCGAGCAGAGGAATATCCTCGCGGCGCTCGCGCAGGGGCGGCAATACAATGCTGATCACTTTCAAGCGGTAGTAGAGGTCGGAGCGGAACGAGCCGGCGGCAACCATTTGTTCGAGGTCGCGGTTGCTGGCGGCGATAATGCGCACATCCGAGTGGATGATCTCGGTTCCGCCGACGCGCTCGAAGCGCCCGGTTTCGATGACGCGGAGAAGTTTGACCTGAAATTCGAGAGAGGTTTCGCTGATCTCGTCGAGAAACAGTGTTCCGCCATCGGCCAGCTCGAACCGCCCCGGTTTCTGTTTCACCGCCGAGGTGAACGCGCCGCGTTCATGGCCGAACAATTCGCTTTCGAGCAAGGTGGGGGCCAGCGCGCCGCAATTGACGGGGACAAACGGTCCCCGGCCCACGCGGTCGGAATGTTGGTGAATGGCCCGCGCGATCAACTCCTTACCCGTTCCGCTTTCGCCCGTCAGAAGAACGGTCGCCCGTGTCGGGGCGACCTGGCGGACCTGCTGAAAAATCCGTTGCATGGCCGGCGACTGGCCGATGATGCTCTCGAAACCATAGCGGGCGCTCAGGGCCTGCCGCAGAGCGAGGTTCTCTTCGCGCAGACTCTTTTCCGTCAGCACGCGGTCCACAAGGGCCGACAGTTCGTCAATGTCTATGGGCTTGGTCAGGTAGTCATAGGCGCCCTGTTTGAGCGCATCGCGCGCACTGGCGATGGTGCCGTGGCCCGTGAGGATCACGACTTCGGTGCCGGGCGATTCCTGTTTGACGCGCTTGAGAAGTTCCAGCCCGTCGAGACGGGGCATTTTCAGATCGGCGAGCACCAGATCAATGGGTTCGGCGCGAGTGATCTGAAGCGCTTCCTCGCCGTCAGCCGCCATACGAATGTCCAACGACCGGTTCTGCAGGGCCAGCCGCAGGCCCTCGCGCGTGTTTTTTTCATCGTCCACAATCAAGATTCGCCGTCGCACGGCAGAACCCCTTTGCTTTTGAGGGAATTTGTCGGGCGCGTCGGACGTACCGGACGGGTCCGACGTGCACAGTCGTTTGGGGGTGCATTACGCTTTGGGCAATAAGCGCACCGGCCGCTGGCTCAGCGGCAACCGCATGCGCACGCGCGTTCCTCGCCCGACCTCGCTTTCGATTTCCACTTTGCCGTCATGTTCGCGCAGGATTCGATAGACATTCATCAGGCCCAGACCTGTTCCCGAGAACTTTGTGGTATAATAGGGCTCGAACACCTTGCCCAGGTTCTCCTGAGCAATCCCGCAACCCGTGTCCACGACCTCGATCAATGCATCGTCGCCGTCTATGCGGCAGGTGACCGCGATGGAGTCCTTTTTTGCCGGTTCTGTTCCGTCTCCGGCTTTGCGCTTCTCCAGAATGGCCTCGATGGCGTTGCGAATCACATTGACGAGGGCGCGCTCGATTTGGTCGCTGTCCAGAAGGATCGGCGGCAAGTCGGCATCGCAAACGACCTCGAGAGCGATGTCGGCCTGCCGGCATTCGGGGAGGAACATCCTAGCAACTTTTTCCACCAATTCGCGCAACGCCACTTCTGCTTTTTCCGGGTCGGTGGGCCGCACGGCGCCGAGAAACTCATCCACGATCCGTGTCATCCGACGCGTTTCTTCGAGAATCACCCGCAGCGAGGCTTCGAGCCGGTCCAGTTCGACGGTCTGGCCGCCATTGCGGACGCCGGCGATCATCCGATTGGTCAGCTGGGCATGGATTTGAAGCGAGTTCAGCGGGTTCTTCAATTCATGGGCGATGCCGGCGGTCAACGTGGCCAGCGAAGCGATGCGTTCGGCCTGGCGCTCGCGCAGTTCCGCGCGGCGGGTTTCCGTCACATCGCGCAGGACAAACACCCGCGAGAACAGCGAGCCGTCCTGACTCTCGACCGGATAGCTGGTCAGCTGCAGCGTGATGCCCGCAAAACAGGCCGGCCGGAAATCCTGTTCGACCCGCTGGGGTTTGGAAAAATCTGTTCTGGCGACAAATTGAAAGATTTCCGGCACCGAAATATGCGCGAGAAGCGACTCGCCGGTCATGCGACGCCGCGGGGGAATACCCAGCCAGCGTCGCGCCCGCGCATTGCAGGTCAGAATCCGCAGCTGCGAATCGGTGACGACCAGGCCTTCCTGCAAATTCTCGAAAATGACCTCGAGCAATTGCTTTTGGGCGAGGTACTGCTGGAGGGCCGCTTCGATCAGGCGCGGGTCGGCCCGCCCGATACGTTCGAGCACGCGGCCGGCAAATCCGCTTTGTTTTTTGGTTTCCGGCGACATAAAATTCATTCCCACACAAGCAATGGAAATGCATACCTTGAGACAAACGGTGTGTCAAAGGGAAACACATTTGGCGCGGGCGATGTTTTACACCATTGAATTTATTTGTCTTATAAGATACTTCTTACCTTTTCTTTTTCTTGACGCAAGACGTCGTTCTGCCTACCTTTTTTATCATAATAGATAGACCGCTGCGGCGGTTATCCCGATTTTTGGCGGTTGCGGAGGTGTTGACCATGCCTGTTTATGAATATCAGCATACGGGCGAGGGCTGCGGCCGCGGCAAATGCTTCGATTACTTTCAACATATTGACGACGCGCGTCTGACGCAATGCCCCGATTGCGGCGGGCCGGTCGAGCGCATTATTCCGCGCGGCATCGGCATCAACACGCCCACCACCGATAGCGAGCTGAAGAGCATGGGTTTTGCCAAGCTCGTACGGCGCGACGACGGTGTTTATGAGAACGTCACCGCGCTGGACGGTGAAAGCAAAGTCATGGAACGCGGCAAGCCCGAGACCATGCCCGATATCAAACGACGGATTCGCGACTGAGATCACACCATTGGCAGGGGAGAGGGCGCGGTGGGTCCGCTCCTTCCCCTGTTCGACCCTTTTTACCAGACCTTGTCTCGGGAAAAGATAACAATCATCCGCTTTACCCCTTTCCGGCCAAAATTCTATTTGCAGCCGCCGCCATCGCAGCATAAACTCTTCTTACGATTTCTTACGGAAAGCGGACACGGCTATGCTTCCGCCCAAAATCCGCACGCGCCACCTTGCCGAGATGAAATCGCGCGGCGAGAAGATCGTGATGATCACCGCGTATGACTATCCTACCGCACGCCTGGCCGACCAGGCCGGCGTGGATGTGATTCTCGTTGGCGACTCCGTCGGCAGTGTTGTCCTTGGCCTTCGCAATACGATTGGCGTGACGCTCGATGACATGATCCACCACAGCGCGGCGGTCGTGCGCGGCGTCGAACGCGCGCTCGTCGTTGCCGATATGCCGTTCATGACTTACAAGATCGCTATGGAGCAGACGCTGGCCAATGCCGCGCGCCTGATGCAGGAGGGCTCCGTCGAGGCGGTCAAGCTCGAAGGCGGCGAAGAGATCGCTCCGACGGCGGCCCGGCTGGTCGCCGCCGGCATTCCCGTCATGGGCCATATCGGTCTGACGCCGCAGTCGCTGCATCAGCTGGGCGGCTATCGGGTTCAGGGGAGGAGCGAGACCCAGGTTGCACGGCTTGTGGCCAACGCCCGCGCTCTTGCCGATGCCGGCGTGTTTGCCATTGTTGTCGAGCTGGTGCCCTCGGCCGTCGGCCGCAAGGTCACGCGGGAAGTGAGCGTTCCCACCATCGGCATCGGCGCCGGACCCCATTGCGACGGCCAGGTGCTCGTGCTGCACGACCTGCTGGGGCTTGGCACAATGCCCAAGCGCTTTGTCAAAACCTATGCCCGACTGGACCGTGTGATTGCGGATGCGGTCAGGCGCTACGCTGCGGATGTCCGGGCGGGGCGGTTTCCCACGGCGCGGCACAGCTTTGCCCTGGCGGCAAAGAAAGGGGCCTGAGTCCGTGGCTGCTCCGGTCGTTGTCCCGCTGAAAATCACCGCCGATTTGCGCCGGCGCATTGCGGCTGCTCTGGCCGAGGACGTCGGCACGGGCGACGTGACGACGCAGGCTGTTGTGGGGCCGCACGAACGTGGCCGCGCGGTAATCCTTGCGCGCGAGCGCGGGATTCTCTGCGGGCTGCCGGTTGCGGCCGAGGTGTTTTGGGCCGCCGACCGCCGTCTGCACATGCGACACCTCCGGCAGGAAGGCGATGCCGTCTGCGACGGCGACGAAGTGTTCGAGGTGGCCGGAAATCTTGGGGCCATTCTCAAGGCCGAGCGTTTGGCGCTCAATTTCCTCCAGCGCCTGTCCGGCATAGCGACGCTGACACGCTGCTATGTCGAGGCGCTTTCGAGCAGCAAGACGCGCATATTTGACACGCGAAAGACCACGCCGCTGTGGCGCGACCTCGAAAAATATGCGGTGCGGGTCGGCGGCGGCTGCAATCATCGGTTTGGCCTCTACGATATGGTGCTGATCAAGAACAATCACGCCGACGCCGCCGGAAGCCTGAGCGAAGCGATCCGCCGCGTGCGCCGTTGGCTGGAGCGCCAACGCCGCCGTCTTCCCGTCATGGCCGAGGTTCGCAATCTGCGCGAGGTACGCGAAGCCGTGGCCGGCCGCGTGGATATGATCATGCTCGACAACCTGTCGCCTAAGCAGATGCGGCGGGCGCTGCGCGAAATTCCCTCCGGCATTCAATCCGAGGCGTCGGGCGGCATGACCATCCGCCGCGTGCGTGCGCTCGCCCGGTTGGGACTGGATCGCGTCTCCGTCGGAGCGCTCACCCACTCGGCTCCTGCCATGGATTTTTCCCTACGTTATCGCAAAGCCTAAGGATCGCGCCCGATGGGCCGTTCCCGCCACGCGTCCTCTGTGAGATGCGCCGAACGAGCAGGCTAAATCCGCACGGGCATAAAGCATTGGCGGCAATGGAGGGGCATTTTTTCGGTGTTCACGGTGCGTCGCAGTGCCCGATAATTCGGCCCGTTCCAGATCTGGCGAAACGACTGGTCGAGCAAATTACCCAGGGGTGGAAAAACGCAGCATGGCCGGACCGAACCATCGGTTTCGATATAGGTATTCCACCACGGCACCGGACAGTGGCGGATACGGCCCTGGGCGTCATACAACGTCGGTTGCCACTTGCGCTGTTCTGCCTGCGGCCGATTGCGGCAGTCGAACACGATGGGCGGGACAGTGATGCCGAGTTCCGCTCCGCGCCGGTGAGCGCGCTCCCAGTGGGGAAGGACCTCTTCGGGCTTGTCCATCAGCGATTCTTCCACAGCGAACGCGTCGGTCCGGCCGCCGGTCACAAAGCTGGAAAAGGCGACGGTGCGAATTCCAAACCGATGAGCCAGTTCGATGCACTCGGTAAGCTGCGCGACGTTCGAGCGGGTCACGACGAAGCTGAGTTGAAATTGGAACTCCGGGTGCGCCTTGCGGTCCATTATTTCCTTGACTACGCGCATAAACTCGAGCACGCGGTCAAGTTTGGCGCCCGGTCGAATCCGCTCCAGCACGTCGGGAGTTACGGCGTCAATGCTGACCATGATGACAGCAGGGGCGCGCACGAGGCGCTCGAGATAGTCGGGCCGGATGACCGTGCCGTTGGTCACCACGGTCAGGCGCTTGTTCAGGGCGAGCATGTCGTCGAGCATTTCATAGAAGATCGGAGCGATGAATGGTTCGCCCGCGCCGCTGAGATAGACCTCCTGCAATGCGGGCAGGAGTTCGCGCCGAAGCCGTTCATAGACCTCCGGCCTCATATCTTCGAACTTTGTCCCGATGACGTGCATGTAGCAGGTCTGGCATTTTAGATTGCAGCGCGAAGTCGAGGCAATCCATGCGCGAATGGGCAGGGCGGGCGCCCACGCCCATCCGGCCCGCCGCGACAGGCTGTTGATCTTGCGCCGAATAGTGTAGCGATCCAACATGGTGAAAAAACCGACCAACGATTCCGGTTGCAAATACAACCCTGAACCATCTATAGCGATTCCTGCGGCTGGGTCAAACAAAGAAAAACGCGTCTTCGGTTTCTCCCATAAGCGCTCACGAAAAGGCGCCAGGCCCGCAAAGGAGAGTATGGCGATGACGAGAGAATGTTCTGCGCGAATCGAGCAGATGGCAGCCGGCGAGGGGTTTCCTGCGGCCTCGCGGCGTATGGTGTATTTCGCTGCCTCGCTGTCTGACCGCTACTCACAATCGAATCGCCCGCGCGCGTGCTGCAGTCCGGTGTTACCCCGCGCGTCGAGAGCCTGCGTGCTTTTGACGGTTCTCTTCTTTGCCGCGGCGGTCGGCGCGTATTCCGCCCCGCTCCCCCGCTTGCGCGTCAGCGACAACCATCGGTTTCTGGTTACCGAAGACGGGAAGCCGTTCTTCTGGCTCGGAGACACCTCGTGGGCGATGCTGCAGAAATGCGTGCGCGACGACAGCGCAAGCCAGCCCTCTATTTTGCGCTATTTTGAAAACCGCGCACAAAAACGGTTCAATGTTCTCCAATGCCGTGTAGTGGGAATCGACGGCAAGAACGCTTACGGTTACGCCGCGTTCGAGAGCAACGATTACACCCGGCCCCGCATTGTCGCCGGCCCCGACAATGACTACTGGGACATGGCCGACTGGTTTGTGGACCAGGCCGCCGCGCACGGCATGTATCTGGCCTGGCTGCCGATCTGGCTGGCCAGTTATCCCGACAGCCATCCGCTGGTCAAAGATCCGTCTGTCTCGTATCGTTACGGGCATTTTCTTGGCAGCCGTTACGGCAACCGCACGAACATTATCTGGGTGCTCGGCGGCGATGCACCCCCCGACCGCGATGTGATCCAGCCGAGGCGTCTTGCCATGATCCGCGCCATGGCCGAGGGCATCGCCGACGGTGTCAACGGCGAGGACCGCCAGGACGGCAAGGCCGATTGGAGCACGACGCTGATGACATATCATCCGCGCGGGGGCGGCCAGTCGTCCTCAAAAGTTCTTCACAAGGAACCATGGCTGGATTTCAACATGATTCAGACGACCACGCGGTTTATTTTTACGAACTACAAGACCGTCGCGGCCGACTACGCCCTCCGGCCGCCCAAGCCCACGCTCGATGCCGAAGTGGCCTACGAGGCCTCGCTTTCCCTGAGCGGCAAGGAACCGAAAGACCGCCGCACGACGGCGTGGGAAGCGCGCAAGGCCGCTTACTGGAATGTCTTTTCGGGCGGGCTGGGCCACACTTACGGCTGCCGTAGTTTTATCGGCTTTGTTCTTCCGGGAGAAAAGCTCAATCACGGCGCGTTCATCCCGTGGTTCAAGATGCTCGACACGCCCGGCTCGTTTCACATGACATACCTGCGCAACCTGATGGAATCGCGGCCGTTCCAGAAAGGCGCGCCCGACCCGTCCATCGTGGCGCGGGGTCCCGAAGGGGAACTCGATTATGTCGCGGCCACCCGCGCGGCCGACGGCAGCTACGCAATGCTGTATTTCCCGACCGGCAAGCCGGCTGCAGTGCGGATGGATAAGATCGCCGGCCTGAAGGCGAGGGTATGGTGGTTCGATCCGCGCGAAGGTACGGCGAAACTGATTGGCGAGTTCGACACCAAAGGCGAACGGGAATTCACACCGCCGTCCAGCGGCGATGACCACGACTGGGTGCTGGTTTTGGACAGCGCGGAAAGCGGGTTCGGTGCGCCGGGGCAACGGCCGCCGCAAACCCTTGCCTCGAACGCGATCCATTTCCCTCTGCCGGGACAAGGCGTGGAGAAATGGAAGGGCTGAGGCGGCTTTGAGAAACCGGCCGTCTTTGTGCTGCGCAGAGCTTATTGCGTAGGGAAGTCGCGCAAGGCCTCGTTCTTTCCGAACAAGATCAAGTCGTCGTTTTGGCGGAAAACGTAATCGGGTGTGGGCACGAAGGGCACGGGCCCTTCGGGCGTCGGTTGGGTGGCGGCCCCGCCGGCGGCAGAGCGCACGGCCACGACCGTCACGCCGTAATTGCGCCGTACGTCCAGCTCGATGAGCGACTTGCCGACAAATACCGGCGGCGCCTTGGCCTCGACTACGCTGTAGCCGGGCGCCGACCAGAGAAAATCCACTAGATTGGGCGCCAGCAACTGGTTGGCCACCCGCACGGCCATATCCTTTTCGGGAAAGATCACGCGCGTCGCTCCCAGTTTCTCGAGCGCCCGCCGATGATCGTCGCTGACCGCCTGGACGATCACGTCTTTGACACCGAGTTCCTGGACGTACATCGTCGCCAGAATGCTGGTATCCAGACGGCTGCGAAAGCCAATGATGACCACATCCACGTCGGCCACGCCGATTTCCCGCATGCTGTCGCGCTCGAGCGCGTCGCAAACGACGGCGCGGCTGACCTTGTCGCGGATGTCCTGGATGACGTCGGCGTTTCGATCAATGGCGAGCACCTCGCCCCCCAGGCGCTCCAGCTCGCAGGCCAATTGAAAACCAAAGGTGCCTAGCCCGACCACGGCAAATCTTCGTTTCATGGTGCTTCCCTCTGAGGATGAGCGATTCCGCCTGCCGGATTTGTTGCTTCCGGCGGCAGCGAACCGCACGATCCAATCTTTTCCGGTAGGTTAGCCGATCAGAATTCGTTCCTCCGGATAGCGATACGGCTTGCCCTGGCGTTCGCCGATCAGTGTCAACGCGAAAGCGAGGGGGCCGACCCGTCCCACAAACATGGCCACGGTGACGACCAGTTTCCCCAACGGTGTAAGATGCGGCGTGGCGCCGAGCGAAAGGCCCACTGTGCCGAAAGCCGACACGGTTTCAAACGTCAGGTCCAGAAATGCCCCGCGCACTTGACCCGGCGGCTGGCCGGTCAGCTCCGAAATTTGCAATACCATGACACAGAGGAGAATACCGCTCAAATAGCCAACGGAAACGGCCAGTGCCTTGCCGACGAGGTCTGCGGGAATGCGCCGCCCGCTGATCTCGGCGTCGGTGCGGCCGCGCCACCGGGCCACCAGAAGCGCGGCCAGCGTGGCAAAGGTTGTGGTCTTGATGCCGCCGCCCGTGCTGCCGGGCGAAGCACCGATGAACATCAGCAGAATCATCACCAGTGCAGTCCCGTTGCTGATCGTGCGCATATCCATTGTGTTAAACCCGGCGGTGCGGGTGGCGACGGACTGAAAGAGCGCGGGCAGAATGCGCGCATACCAGGGTTCCGCGCAGTCGGCGTTGAGTCCCTGCAAGACAAAGATGGCCACGGCGCCCGCGGCGATGAGCCCCGCCGTGGTGCGCAACACGACGCGCGTATGCAGCGACGTGCGGCGACGGTGCCCCCGCCATCGCGCCAAACAACAGGCCCGAATCTCCTCGAGCACGTAGAAGCCTAGGCCGCCCAGCACGATCAACCCCATGATTGTGAAATTGACGATGAGGTCGTTGGGATAGTCAGCCAGATTGTTGCGGAACAAGCTAAATCCCGCGTTGCAAAAGGCGGCTATGGAATGGAACACGGCCGTATAGAGGGCAAAGGCCGGCGGATGATCGAAGGCAAACCGGGCAAACAGCAAGGCGGCACCCGCGGCTTCGATCACCGCCGCATAAACAATGACCCGTCCCAGAAGCCGCCGAACCGTCAGATGGGCCGGCAGGCCAAAGGAATCGGCCACCACACTGCGCTCGGACAGGGTGATGCGCCGTCCCAACATGAACAGAAACCAGGAAGAAAATGTGACAATCCCAAGGCCGCCGATCTGGATCAGGGCGAGAATGATCAGCTGGCCTGCGAGCGAAAACCCTGTCCCTGTATCCCGAACGACCAGTCCTGTCACACACGTGGCCGATGTCGAAGTGAAAAGGGCATCCACCCAGCCGACGGGCTGTCCGGGCGGTCCGCCCGCCAGCCGCAGCGCTGCTGTGCCGAGGGCAATGGCAGTGGCAAACGAAAGGAAGATAATCTGATTGGGAGACAGGTGTTTCACCGGGAGGTTTGACAGGACAGCCCCTTGGCGGACTGGCAATTCAACACAACATAA
>JADFCW010000245.1 GCA_017161705.1 Candidatus Sumerlaeota bacterium
CGCTTCGCCCTATCAGACCGATGTCTTCAAGCCCATCGTCGAGCACGCTTGTGCGGTGACGGGTGTTCGCTATGACGAAAGCCGCGCCACGCAGCTGTCCCTCCATGTCATCGCCGACCACGTGCGGGCGCTAACTTTCGCGCTCAGCGAAGGCGTGCTGCCCTCGAATCAGGATCGCGGTTATGTGCTGCGTCGGATTCTGCGTCGCGCTCTGCGCCACGGCCGTAAAATCGGCTGCGATCATCCTTTCCTTTTCGAACTGGTGGATACGGTCGTGGATGTGATGGGCGGGGCTTACCCGGAACTCCAGGAACATCCCCATCAGGTGAAAAGAGTCATCCGCCTCGAAGAAGAGCGATTCAGCGACACGCTCGACGCGGGAATGGCCATTCTCGACGGCATTATCGAGGAGATGAAGCGCGAGGGGCGCACGGCTATTTCGGGAGAGGACGCGTTTCGACTCTATGACACCTACGGCTTTCCTGTGGATCTAACCCTTGAAATTGCGGAAGAGAAGGGCCTGTCGGTCGAAAGCGAAAAGTTCCAGGTGCTGTTGGCGGAACAAAAGCAGCGGTCGCGTTCGGCCGGTGCAACCGGCGGCGCGGACGACCGCTGGCGCGCGCTCGATCCTGTGGTCGAGGAGCACGGTGCAACACGCTTTGTTGGATACGACAAGTTCGAGTGCGAAACGAGTGTGCTGGCGTTTCTGGATGCAGAGCCGGCGACCCGTGTGCCGAAAGAAGTTGCCGCCGGCTGGACGGGCGACCTCATTCTCAGCGAAACGCCGTTTTACGCGGAGTCCGGCGGACAGGTCGGCGACCGCGGCCGCATCGTCTGGGAGGGCGGCTCGGCTGAAGTGCTCGATACGGTCAAGACCCCGTCGGAGCTGTTTGCGCACCGCGTAAAGGTGACGGCGGGACAGTTGCGGGTCGGCGACATCGTGACCGCGGTCATAGACCGCGAGGCGCGCTTGGCCACCATGCGCAACCACACCGCGACGCACTTGCTTCAAGGCGCGCTCAAGCGCATCGTCGGCGCCCACATCACGCAGTCGGGTTCGTGGGTGGGCCCGCAAGGGCTGCGCTTTGACTTTACGCACATCGAAGCCCTGACGCCCGAGCAAATCGAGCAGATTGAGCGGATGGTCAATGAGCAGATTGTTCTCGATACGCCGGTCATCGTCGAAACGCTCCCTCTGGACGAAGCGCGCAAGAAAGGGGCGATTGCACCGTTCGGGGAAAAATACGGCGCCATGGTACGCGTGGTACAAGTGCCCGGATTCAGCATGGAGTTTTGCGGCGGGACGCACCTCGACCGCGTTGGCAAGATCGGCTCGTTTCTGATTACAGGCGAATCCTCGATCGCAGCGGGAGTTCGCCGAATCGAAGCCCTCACGGGGCTGGGTGTTGTGGCCGAGGTTCAGCGCCAGCGCGCCATTTTGCGGCAGATCGGCAAGAGTCTTTCCGCGTCGGGCGAGGATATTCCGGCGCGCATCGAGGGCCTGCAGCGCGAGATTCGCGACCTGCGCAAGGCGCTCGAGCATGCGCGCCAGAGCGGCTCGGCCAATGTTATCGAGAGAGCCATCGCCGAAGCGGCAGACGTCGGGGGAATTAAAGTCATTGTGGCACGCCTCGACGACATGGACCCCGACGGATTCCGCAAGGCGGCGGACCTTGTGCGCTCAAAGTGCCAAAAGTTTATCGCGGTGCTGGCCGGCGTCAAAGGCGATCGCACGACCTTGCTGGCGGCCGTGGATAAAGAGAATGCCAGGAAAATCTCTGCCAGGGATTTGATCGCCGAAATCGGCGCGCCGGCCGGTCTGCGCGGCGGCGGACGCCCCGAACTTGCCCAGGCGGGCGGTCCCGCCGCGGCCGCGCTGGACGAGGCGCTGAAGAACGTGGCGAATATCGTCCAGAACAAGATGCAGACCAGCACGCGCTGATACCGTCGCACTCGAACCGGAACGCGATGCAACCTCGCAAAATCGCTTTGGTTACACCCTCGGTGCGTATGCTAGGAGCGCGGCAAAGCCTGCTGGCTCTTGCGCGCGCTTTGGACAAGCGGTTCGTGCCGGTTGTGGTCTGTCCGCGCCGCGGCGACCTCGAAAGCGAGCTGCAGGCGGCGGGCATTGCGACGCATATCCACAAACTGCCGCCGTGGCGGAAAGGGAAGTGGCTGGTCACACTCCCCTTCCACGTATGGCTTCTGTCGCGCTGGGTACGCAAGCAGGAGATACGTCTCGTTCATGCGAACGAGATTCATGCCGCGCCGTACGTCGTGCGAATGGGCCGGTGGAGCGGCGTTCCCTCGGTGGTCCACATCCGCCTGTCGGTCACCGAACGTCAGATGCGTAACTATTATTTGAGTTGGGCCGACCGCATCGTGACCGTCTCGCGTGCGCTGGCCGAACCGTTTCGCGCATGGCCCGAATTCGAAAAGAAGGTGCGCGTGATTTACAACGGCCTCGATGTGGCGGAGTGGCGGCGCAAAGCGGGCGACCTTGGCGCAATGCGCGAGCGCATTCGAGGCGAACTGGGACTGGCGCCGGATGCATTCTTGGTCGGCCAGATCGGACTGATCAGCCGGAGAAAACAACAGCACCTTGTGGTCGAGGCGGCGGCGCGTTTGAAAAATCCCAAGTGCCATGTTCTTATCGTGGGCGATCCATCGCCCGGCGAGATGGAATACGGCAGAGAAATTGCGGCGGCGATCGCAGGTGCGGGTCTTTCCAGGCGGGTAACGATGTGGCCGTTCCGGCGGGACATTGCGCCCGTGTTTGCCGCACTCGACCTGAATCTGCTGGTTTCGACCGACGAGGGCTTCGGGCGCGTGGTCATCGAAGCCGGTGCGCTGTCCGTTCCGACGGTGGGCACACGCATCGGCGGCATTCCCGAAGTGATCGCCGCCGGTGAAACGGGCCTGCTGATTGCGCTGCCGGACGCCGGCTGTCTGGCCTCGGCCATCGAGGGCCTTGCGGCCAACGAGCAGTTGCGGCGCGCACTGGGCGAAGCGGCGCGGCGGCGTGTCGAGCGCGAGTTCACCATTGAAGCTCACGCAAAGCGTGTTATGGAATTGTACGAAGAGTTGTTGAATCATTAAGGTCAATGTGGACGGCATGGGTGGAAAACCTGGGATGCATTAGATGGGCAGGCGTGCGACGATGCGTGCCTTTCGACTATTGGCAATTCCATTGATCGTTCTAGCCGGGTGCGGAGTTTTGGAGGGACCCATGCAGCGCGCATCCGAGCCATGGCATCTGGTGGAGCGCCGCACCCTGGCCGCCCATGAACTGTGGAAAGAACACAACGGCGCGGCGGGGCTCTATCTGGACCGCGGGTGCGTGTCTGAAACTCTCAGCGACTATCGCCATGCTCAGCGGCCGTGGACGCTTCGTTGCTCGGTGTTCGACCAGACCACGTCGAGCGGTGCACGGAGTCTGTTCGACTATTATCGCAACGGTATTGACAAGGAACAGAGCGGTATCGAGCCGATTGGGGATGCCGTGTATCTGTGGAAATCCACCGAGGCAAACGCATGGATTCTCGGTTTTTGCCGAGGCCAGTACTTCGTCGAGGTGTCTTTGGCGGAGGCCGAGGAAAACGGCCAGGGGCCTTCGGGCGCTGGGCGCGATGCATTACTTGCCTTTGCCCGTGGCCTTGCACAGTCGCTCGGAGCCGGCCCGCATGGCGAAAACAGATGACTGCCGCGCTGCCCAGACTGCTGGAATCTCGCACCACAGACAGGAGTTTTGCCCCTTGCAGATGCTTTGTCCACAACGTCCATGAAGTCCAAGGGATGCCCCCTTTATCCAACTTTATCCGGGAGGTAAGACAACCATGCCGGAGATTGTCATTGGAAAAATGGATTTGGGCAATGGCCGGACTTTCACTGCAGTCGAATCCGATCTTTTGGCCGAAACGACCGATTGCATCGTAAACGCCGCCAACGGGATGCTGGCGCACGGCGGCGGCGTTGCGGGAGCCATTGCACGCGCCGCGGGCCGGCCGTTTGTCGAAGAGTCCAACCAGTATGTGCGACGGCACGGGCAAATTCCCGTGGGGGAAGCGGTCGTGACGGGCGCCGGCAATCTGCCTTTCAAAGGGGTCATTCATGCGGTTGGGCCGATGCTGGGGGACGGCAACGAAGAGACGAAACTGGCGCAAGCGGTCAAGTCGGCGCTCTTGCGGGCCCACGAGCGCGGCTGGACATCGCTGTCGTTTCCGGCGATCAGCTCGGGCATCTATCGTGTGCCTCCGGAGGTGTGTGCGCGGGCATACGTCAGAGGCGTCCGCGAGTTCAACCGCGAGTATCCCCACTCGCCGGTGAAGACAATCCGTCTGTGTTTGTTCAAAGGCCCGATTGTCGAGGCGGTAAAGGCGGAAATGGGCGTCTGAGTCGCGCGAGAGTGAAAGCAGGGAGCGGAGAGGGGCAGGCAAGACACTTCTGGCAATCTCGCCTACTCGCCTAGTGGTTTTTCAAGTCATAATGGATGGATATTGTGATCCAACCGCATGGAGATCAAACTTCGGTCTGATGAATGTCCTCTTCACGGGAGTGGGGTGATGTTTTTGTGCCGGACATGAGATAAAAGCTCTACTGAAGTAGGGATGAATAAGGCAAACTGAAGTTTGAACTACAAACGGCACGCTGAAGCGTGAACTACGAACCTTCGCATGGAGTTCAACCTTTAGGTTGCTGTATGTAGTTCAACCTTTAGGTTGCTGTTATTGGAAAAACAGAGCACGCTGAAGCGTGAACTACGAACGGCAAACTGAAGTTTGAACTACGAACGGCAAACTGAAGTTTGGACTACGAACGGCAAACTGAAGTTTGAAGTACGAACGGCAAATTGAAGTTTGGACTATAGGCGGGTCCCGTCAATTAACAATTGAAAAAACACTAGGTTTGCTTAGCATTCGGTTGCGTGTTGGTAATCGGCCCCGAATGGAGGGGCCGAATTTGTTACATTGCGAAGCGATTATTTTATCGAGAAGCCTATTATGCGCACATTTCGTCGTTCGATTCAAATCGCCTCGTTCTTTCTCTTCTGGTATCTGCTTATCGCCATGCGGCCGGTGATCGAGGAAGGTTTTTACCGGCCGGAGTCGGCCATCTGGCCGTACCTGTATTTTACCACCAACCCGCTGACGTACCTATCGGCAGTGGCCGCGTCGCGCACCATTCCCGCCGTCAACTACATTCCGCTTCTGGTTCTCGTGGTCTTTGTGTTGCTACTGGGGCGCTTTTACTGCGGCTGGCTGTGCCCGCTGGGCGCAATGATAGACGGTGCGGCGCACATCTGGAAGCCGCCGCGCAAGCCGCAGCCGCTGAACTGGCTGCCAAGCCCCAATCTGAAAATCTACATTCTGGCTGCCATTGCGGTCATGGCCCTGTTCGGGGTCAACGTGGTCGGATTCTTCGACCCGATTACTATCGTCACGCGCGCGATGACCGCCTCCATTCAGCCGTATCTCGAATGGATTATCCGCACGACAATCGGGCCGCTCTATCAGGTGCCTGGAGTTTCAGTTGTCAGCGAACCTGTCTATGGTTTTTTGAAACAGCACTTTCTGACGCTTCAGCAGCCGGTATTCCAATCGTCGCTGCTGTATTTGGCGATCCTTTTGGGGATTTTGGGACTGAGCAAGTTCCGCAAGCGGTTCTGGTGCCGCTACCTCTGCCCGCTGGGCGCTTTCCATGCCCTGGCGGGGCGCTTCGGTTTTTGGCGAAGACGGGTCGGCCTGACGTGCAATGAATGCGGGGTGTGCGGACACATCTGCCGGACCGAGGCCATTGATCGAAAGGACGCCGTCCGCTATGACCCGCGGGAGTGTATCCGGTGCATGGACTGCCGGGCCGTCTGTCCGCAGGATGCTATCGAGTTTTCCTTTGCCGCCACGACGCCGTCGGCCCGCGTGACCGACCGCGATCTGGACGTCACTCGGCGCGGATTGCTTTCGGCTCTCGGCGCCAGCTTAGTCGCTTTGCCCTTCTTGCGCACCTCGCCGGCCAAGGCCTCCCATGGCCACTGGAGAATGCTGCGGCCTCCGGGCGCCATGCGCGAAGAGACATTTCTGGCGCGCTGCATCCGGTGCGGCGAGTGCATGCGGGCCTGCCCGCAGCACGCTCTCCAGCCGGCTCTTCTGCAATTCGGCCTCGAAGCGCTCTGGACGCCCGTCCTGACGCCGCGCGTGGGCTATTGCGAATACAATTGCACGCTGTGCGTGCAGGTGTGCCCGACGGGGGCGCTGGAAGTGCTCAACCAGCGCGCGAAGCAGCGGTTTCGCATGGGTACGGCCTTTTTCGACAAGAACCGCTGCATTCCCTACGCGGAGAATACCGACTGTCTGGTTTGCGAGGAAGTCTGCCCTACACCGGTCAAAGCGATTCAGATGCGACTCGAAACCGCCGCCGACGACAAGGGCGTTGTGCGGCAGATCAAGCGGCCTTATATTGTGGATGCCTATTGTGTCGGCTGCGGCATCTGCGAAAACAAATGTCCTGTCGAGGGCTCGGCGGTGTTCGTCGCCGCCCGCTACGAAACGCGAAATCCGGAAACCACCTTGCGCGTAACAGTTAGCCGCAGCGCCATGGGAGCGGCTGCGGAGGGCGGCTCCGAACAGGCGGGCGCGGCTGCGGCGTCGGAAACGGCGCCGGCTGGACGGCCGCCCGCGGCGGCGGACCCCTACGGCGGATCGGGCGCGGCCCCCAACCCTTATGAATGACGTGGCCATCCAAACCGAGCATCTCTCAAAGCGCTATGAAGACTTGTGGGGGGTGCGGGATTTGAATCTCGAAATTCGCCGAGGCGAGCTGTTCGCTTTTCTTGGCCCCAACGGTGCGGGTAAGACCACCACGATCAAGCTGCTAGTGGGCCTCTTGCGTCCGACCGAAGGCGTGGCGCGAATCGGCGGATTCGACATTCAGAAAAATCCCGTCGAGGCCAAAGCGCTTATCGGCTACATTCCCGATCACCCGTATCTCTATGAAAAGTTGTCGGGCCGAGACTTCTTTCATTTCGTCGGCGATCTGTTCCACCTCGACCGTTCCGTGCAGGAGCAGAAGAAGCAGCGGTATTTCGATCTGTTCGGTCTGACTCCCGTGCAGGACAAATTGATCGAGAACTACTCGCATGGCATGCGACAAAAACTGGTTATCGCCGCCTCGCTGGTTCACGACCCGGCAGTGATCATCGTGGACGAGCCGATGGTGGGACTCGATCCGCAGAGTTCGCGCAAGGTCAAGGATCTGTTTCGCGACCAAACCCGCGCCGGCAACACCGTTTTTCTCTCCACCCACACGCTGTCGGTGGCCGAAGAGCTGGCCGACCGCATCGGCATCATCCACCGCGGGAAGTTGATCTTCATCGGCACGCTGGCCGAGCTGCGGGGTTTCATGCGGCGCGAAGGCGACCTCGAGGACCTGTTTCTGGAATTGACGGCCGAAGAAGGAGCGTAAGAGACACTTTATTTTCCAGGAGATTCGGCAAAATGGAGAGGAGACAAACGACAATCGCCTACAAAGGGCGGATGAAAAGGAGAGACCTTTTTCACGCGCTGGCGGGAATCGGTTTCTTCGCCGCCGGCCGGCACGCCGCAGCAGGTGCAAAATCAGCAAATGCCGCAGCCGGCGCAAACTGGTATCTCTCCAGCTTCTATCTTCTCCACGAGGACCATCACACCCAGGGCATGCAGGAAGTCGGCCGCGATGCCGACCCGGACGAGACGCAGCGGTTGATCAATTTGTCCCGCCCGGACGTGATCCAAATCCATGCCAAAGGCAACCCCGGCTGGACCGCCTACCCCAGTCGCATCGGCTATACACCGCCGAAGCTGAAGCGCGACGTAATGGCCGTCTGGCGCGACATTGCCCGCCGCAACGGCTACCATTTTTCCGCGTACTACAACATCGGCCGCGACGGGGAAATCATGCAGCGCCGCCCCGAATGGAACCGCGTCCGCGCCGACGGCACGCCGGCGGATCGCGCTCTCTGCTATCATTCCGGCGTGGCCGAAAACTATCTTTGGCCGATGATTGATGAAATTATCGAGGCCTACCAGCCCGACGGCTTCTGGTTCGACGGCTCATGCTTCACTGTGGCCGTGTGCTACTGTCCGAAATGCCTCGAACGCTTCCAGCGCGAGAATGGCTTTCCCGCGCCGCGCAAGGCCGGCCAGAAGGGATGGGCCGAGTTCAAGGAAATGCAGCGCCAGGTCTATCGCGAGTTCGTGGAGCAAACCATTGCTCGCATCAAGAGGAAATCGCCCCAATGCTTCGTCGCCGTCAACTGGGCGTATTCGCTCATGATGCCGGAAGACCCTAATCCGGCGCTCGACTATCTGACGGGCGATTGCGGCAACGAGGTAGATGCGCTTTCGCGCGAGGCGCATTGGTATGACTCGCTCGGGAAACCATTCGATCTGATGACGACCATTTTCTATCGCGAAGGCAATGTCTTGCACCCCAAACCGCCCGCGCAGATGGAACAGGAGATGGCGATCATCATTGCGAATGGCGGGCGGTATTTTGCGTGGGACCACCCGACGCCGACGAGTGGGTTGGTCGCCGAGCGGCACGAATTTCTCGGCAAGGTGGTGGCTCCCTTTCTGCGCGCACGGCAGCGGTGGTGTGTCGGAACGGAGCGGGTTCCTGAGGTTTCGCTGCTCAATGCTGCGGCGGCCCACTATGCGGTTACCGCTTCC
>JADFCW010000246.1 GCA_017161705.1 Candidatus Sumerlaeota bacterium
ACCACACCCGCCGGCGACGTCGCCGCATCGAGCAGCGAAAACCGCATGCGATAGGACCCGTCGCTGATGGGTGTCCCGCCGCTGCCGGTCACGCTACCCTGATAGGTGAGGATTTGGGGACCGGCATGGGCCGCAGCGGCCAGCATCGCCACTCCTGCAAATAGCGCCGTCTGTCTAATCTTCATTACCAAAGTCCTCCCTCTTTTTCCGGCATCCCAGGGCCGGAAGTGTTTTTAGACAGGTTCGACCTGCCTGCTTATTATCATGCCTTTGGCCGGCTTCCGAGTCGTTGGAAACAGATGAGCCGTCTCTCTTCGAGCCAAATGCATACGGATGCACCTTTGCGAGCCCAAAGAAAGGGTACAAAAAGCGGTTCCCCTTGTCAATCGAATTTTCGGGTCAATCCAAATTTCGGAAGCAGCCATCGGCTGTCTCCTACCGTCTTGCGATGTGGACAGCGAAATGCCTGTCCCCCCCTTCCTGCTCGACGGAGAACGGATTTGTCTTGCCAGAGCCGGCGCAGTTTGGCCAGTAGTATAGTGGTGTGAGGAAAGCGAAAACCAAATATTTTGGAGGACCGAAATGAAATCCGCTCACAGCATGACTCGACGAAACTTTGTCAAGTCGGCCGCACTGGCCGGCGCTGTCACCAGTTGGACAGCCCGATCCTGGTCGCAGGTCATGGGGTCGAACAGCGACATTTTCATCGCAGTGGTCGGCTTTGGCGGCCGCGGCAAAGACCACATCGGCAGCTTCAGCCAGATGAAAGGCGTTCGCCTGGCGGCTCTGTGCGACGCCGACAACGACATCCTGCAGGGCCAACTCAAACGGCACGAAGGGGTGCAAGGCTATCAGGACATCCGCAAACTGCTCGAGAACAAAGACATTGACGCGATTTCGATCGCCACGCCCAACCACTGGCACGCGCTCGGCGCCATTTGGGCCATTCAGGCCGGCAAGGACGTCTATGTCGAAAAACCCGTCTCGCACAACGTCAGCGAGGGCCGGCGCATTGTCGAGTTCGCCCGCAAGTATAACAAGATCGTCCAGACCGGCACGCAAAGCCGCTCTTCGATCACCGGCATCAAACAAGCGGTCGAGTGGGTCAAGGCTGGCAATCTGGGCAAGATCAAAATCTCGCGCGGCCTTTGCTACAAACGGCGCGATTCGATCGGCAAGGTGGACGGGCCCCAGCCCATTCCGCCCGGCGTGGACTATGACCTGTGGTGCGGCCCGGCCCTCAAACTCCCCCTGATGCGCAAGCGCCTCCACTATGACTGGCACTGGGTCTGGAACACCGGCAACGGCGACCTCGGCAATCAGGGCATCCATGAGATGGACGTGGCCCGCTGGTTCCTCGGCGTCAACGAACTGTCGTCGTCTGTCCTCAGCGTCGGCGGACGCGTCGGTTATGTGGACGACGGCGAAACGCCCAATACGATGATCATCTATCACGAGTTTGCCGGCGCGCCGATCCTCTATGAAGTGCGCGGGTTGCCCTCGAAAAAGGGCGCCGACAACATGGACCAGTATAAGGGCGCCAGCATCGGCATCGTCATCGAGTGCGAAGGCGGCCACGTGACTGTCCCGAGCTACACCGCCGCTGCCGCCTACGACAAGGATGGCAAGAAAATTCAGGAATGGAAAGGGTCCGAGGACCATTACGCCAACTTCATCAAGGCCTGCCGCAGCCGGAAGATCGAGGACCTCAACGCCGACATCCTTGAAGGCCATCTGTCGAGCGCGCTCTGCCACACGGGGAACGTTTCTTATCTGCTCGGCAAAAAGGCCACCCAGGAGGAGATCCTTGCCGCAATCAAGAGCACCCCGGGCATGGAGGAAATGTTCGGCCGCATGCTCGAACACCTCAAACTCAACGAAGTGGACATTGCCAAAGAGCAACTGACCCTTGGCATGCCGTTGAAGATGGACCCGAAGACCGAGCGATTCATCGGCAACGACAAGGCCAACGAGCTTCTGACGCGGCCCTATCGGCCGGGATTTGTGGTGCCCGACAAGGCCTGATGGCTGTGATTCTGAAAGGGGGTGCGGCGCTTTTCCCGCGCCCCCTTTTTTCCTGTTTTGTTTGCGAGGCGGAGAAATGAAGAGAAGAGGAATTCTACACAAAGTCGCGCGATGCGCTGTTATACCGGTTTTCTTTGCGGCCGCGAGTTTCGCCGCCGAGCCCACTGCGCAACCCGGCCCCTGGGAGAACCTGCTCGAAGGCAACTGGCTCGACGCCTGGGTGGATGAGAGCGGCAAGCCGATCAAGGGCGGCTGGACAGTCGAGGACGGCGTCCTGCACCGCAGCGGAAAGGCAGGCAGCCTGGTCACGAAAAAGGACTACGGCGATTTCGAGTTGGAATTCGAGTGGAAGGTCGCCAAAGGCTCCAACAGCGGCGTCAAGTATCGGCTTCATCGTGTCGCTGCAAACCGTCTGATTGGGCCGGAATACCAAATTCTCGACGACGCCGAGCATCGCGACGGCAGGAACGCCAAGACCTCGGCAGCCGCCCTGTATCAAATCAAGGAGCCCGATCCGAAGAAAGAACTGAAGCCTGTCGGCGAATGGAATCAGGCAAAAATTGTGGCGCGTGGTGCGACGATCGAGCATTGGTTGAACGGCAAGAAGGTGTTGGACATTGACACCCGCACCGAAGACTGGGCGGCGCGGCTGGCCGCCAGCAAGTTCAAGCGCTACGACGGTTTCGCCGACTGGTTCGCGCGCAACCCTGGCCCCGTTATGTTCCAGGCGCACACGGGAGAAGTCTTCTACCGCAATATCCGGATTCGGGAACTGAAGAACGGCGGCTGAAATCAAAAAATAACCACGGGGAAGAAGGGAACATGGGGGAATGCAATTGCGCGCACGGGCTTTTCCCGAATTCCCTGATTCCCCGTGGTTTATCTTTTCTTCTACTGCTGTTTCTTCTCCTGCTTGGCTTTGGCAGCCCCGCCACTCAGACCGGGTGAAACAATCTTGACAAAGCCCTCGGGGGCCAGAGGTTCGGTAAGTTTCCTTTTTGCCTCGGCGGCCTCGAATGCATGCGAAGCGGCGAGCTTTTCGGCCAAAGCCAGTGCTGCGGCGCGCGCCGCTTCCTTTTCCTTTGCGTCGCCCTTTTGCATGATCGCCAGAGCCGCGAGCCCTTTCATCGCCGCCACGCGCACCTGCACATCGCCGTCCTCGGCGGCTCGGGCAATCGCGGCAGCGGCTTTGGGAAGATGGCGTTTCCCTGCGGCCTCGACCGCCGCGGCGCGCACTTTGGCATCCTTGTCCTCAATCCGAGCCAGAATTGCCGGGTTCACTTTGCCCCCCTCATCGGGCATCCCGATCAGGCTGGCCAGCGCCAGGCGAGCGACCGCCGGTTCGGAATCCGTCGCGGCGGCAAACAGCGCAGGGACGGCCGATTCATCGCCGATCTGTCCCAGCGTCTCCACCGCGGCGGCGCGCACTTTGGCATCGGTGCTCTTGGCGGCTTCGAGCGCTGCGGGCAGGGCCGCCCGATCGTGCCGGTCGCCGAGTGCTTTCAGCAGAAGAATCTGTTTCGGCGGCGGCAGTTTGGCAACCTCGGCGGCCAGAGTCTTCGTCACCTCCGGGCCGGGCACTTCGCGCGCAGCGCGCAGCGCCACGTCGCACATTTCCCAGTCCTCGCCTTTGATCTGCTCGATGAGCAGCGCGGCGCCTTCGCTCTTGCGCGCCAGGATTGCCCCGCGCATGGCGGCCAACAGTACAGACTTGGCGGGCTTTGCGGCGCGCACGGCGTCGAACAACTTTACGGCCTCGGCGTTTTGGCCCGCCGAAAGCATTCCTTCGGCAATTCGGGTCAATGCATCGCCGGCCTCCGCTCGCACGGCGGCAGGGCCGCTGCCCATCGCTTGGGTCAATGCGCTGACGGCTTCCGGGCCGCCGATTCTGCCCAGCGCCGCGGCGGCCGCCAGAGCAACCCCTTCGTCGGAGTCGCGCATAGACTTGGCCAACCCCGCAACCGCTCCTCGATCGCCCCGCGCACCGATCGAGTTGATCACGGCGATGCGGTTGCGGCCCTTCGTTTTGTTCAAGGCCGCTCGCAACGCTTTATCCACGGAGGGATCGGGGATTTTTTCCAACGCCCATCGGGCCACGTCGCACAAATGATCGTCGTCCAGCAGGGCCGCCAACGCGGGCACCGAGGCTCGGGTGCCGATGATGCCCAGCCGCCGACAGGCAACATCTTTGTCGAACTCCGGCGTGTCGGCTGCTTGTAGCAGGGCGATCAGTCGGCGTTCCTCCTGCTCTTTGGTCTCACCGGGAATGGGGCCTGGAGTCGGTTTTGCGGCAGACTCCGGCGCTTTGGCTTTTCGCTCTTTCTTCTTGGTTTCCTTGGTTGCTTGCATTGTCAGAGTCCCCCTTCGAGCATCTCTTGCGCTATACAGGACGGAAAGAATACGGGATCCAGCATCTCACTCCTGAATTCTACAGCCGCCACGGCGCACGCATCGGGCGCGACCGCAGCCGGTTGGCCTCTTCGTCGCCGGGAAATTCCTCTTTGACCGGATCCCACTTTACGTTCCGTTTGAGTTCCATGGCGATATTCGCGACGTGGGCAATCGAGGTCGAGCGGTGAGCGACCTCGGCATGGGCGACCGCGAGCCGCCGCGACTTGACGCAATCCACGAAGTCGCGCCAGTGGTCGAATACCCGGCCGGTTCGCGCCTGATATTCGGCGATGATCTTCTCGCGCTCGCCGGCCAGTGATTTCGGCTCGAACGCCGTATCATAGTGGTCGGAGCAGGCGGCCCAGCCTTCGGTGCCCTCGACCTTGATGCCGCACGTGCCGCCGGGCGGAAACGCAGGGTCGCTGCCCTTGAAAACGAGTTTGACGCCGTCGGCATAGGTGCACACGAAACCGTCGCCGGTGTCGTTGTTGGGATATTCATACTCGATGGGGGCGGAGTTTTCGCTGTCGTGCGCCCACTGCGCCATGTCGAAGGTGTGGCTGCCCCACTCCGGAATTCCGCCGCCGTGCATGTCGCTGTGCCAGTGCCACTGGATGAAGCGCTTATTGTAAGGGCGCCACGGCGTGGGGCCGAGGAACATGTCCCAGTCCAGCACCTCGCGCGGCGGCTCTGGTTCGGGCGGGAACCACTGGTGGGTGGCCGCGCGCGCCATGATGTGGGCGGTGAGGGTTTTGATCTGTCCCAGCATGCCGCGCCGCGCCATTTCCATGAGAAACACAAACGGCTCTTCGCTGCGGCGCTGTGTTCCCGCCTGATAGACGCGATTGTAGCGGCGCGCCGTGTCGGCCATGAAGCGGCCCTGGGCAATGGACATCGAGCAGGGCTTTTCGCAATAGACGTCCTTGCCGGCCTTCATGGCCCAGCTGGCCGCCAGAGCATGCCAGCGGTCGCCGGTGGCAATCAGTACGGCGTCAATGTCCTCGCGAGCGAGCATCTCGCGGAAGTCAATGTAAGGCTTGGTGCTGTTGAAGCCGTACTCGTCGTCAATCAGCTTCTTGACACGTTCGCGATTCTCCTGCCGCACGTCGGCAATCGCCACAAACTGCACGTCGCCGAATGCAATCAGGCGTTTGAGATCGAACGTGCCGCGGTTGCCGATGCCCAGAGCGCCCATGACCACGCGCTCGCTGGGTGCGGCGCGGCCTTCGCGGCCTAAAGCGGTGGCGGGAATAATAGTCGGCGCCGCCGCCAGCGCTGCCGCACCCTTTAGAAACGAGCGTCGGTTGAACTGTATTCCTTTCCTGCTCATTGTATGCCTCCTGTCAGAATCGAGTGAAAAAAACCCCTTGGTTTCGTGCCGGTCTTTTGCTAGTAGGGTTCCGATGGCCGAATCAAACCAGAGTATGTCCGCATTGGAAAGTCAAACAGAAAAAATTTGACAGCGCCGCCTTGAGCGGTGCGTCTTCGGAGATGGAGAGAAGGCCATTGGTATTCAGACGCCGTGGACGGCGTCCCGGGCAGGAGGGGCTTTATTTTTTGGCTTTCGATGCGCTGTGACAGTCCGATCTTCTCCTGCCTCGAAAGGGCAGACTGGATGCCCCTGCTGCAGGAGAGCCGAAGTCAGGCTGTCGGCGGTGCAACGCCCGGGAGCGGTTCAGCGGCGTGGTTGTTCAGTTGCGCACTCAAGGCGGCAGGATCGGCAATCGGAGCACCACACGTGCGCCCACGACAGATATAGGCAATAGATTCCCCGCGCGGTGCATGTCTCCCTTCCAATACCGGCGCCAGCCGTTGAAGCGCCTGGAAGGCTTTGCGGTTGTCCGTATCGGCCAGGAGCAGGACTTTGTTGGGCGAATAGGACCGGCGGGCCGAGCGGATCAGCGCCTGGGTGCGGGCATTGCCAGGATCGCCGGCGATGATTACAGTGCGCGGCGAGGAAGTGTGAAAATCGAGCGCCGACAGCATCTGGCCCATATTCAGGGCTGAACGGACCATCAATGGGCCAAAAAGGCGAAGGGTTTCGACGGCTTCCTTCCGCCAGGACTCGCGTTCCGTAATCTCGCTCAGCCGCAGCAAGTCCATGACCGCCGCGGCGTTGCCCGACGGCTCAGGATTATCATAGCTGTCCTTTGGGCGAACCACGAGGGGTTCGTGAACCTGCTCGGTGAAAAAGAACCCGTTGTCATTTTCATCCCAGAACCGTGCGATGATGCTTTCGGCCAGTGCAACGGCTTCTTCCAGCCAGCGGGGGTCGAATGTGGCTTCATAGAGATCAATCAGGCCGCCGGCCAGATAGGCGTAATCGGTCAGAAAGCCTTGAGCGCGGCATTGGTCTTCGCGCCACGAGCGCCAGAGGCCGCCGTCGTCGCGCCGCATGGCCGACAAAATGAAATCGGCTGCGCGAGCGGCCGCCTCGAGGTAGTGAGGAACCTCTAAAGCGCCGCCCGCTTGCGCCAGCGCCGAAATCATCAATCCATTGGATGCCGCGACGATCTTATCATCGGCCGGCGGGGCAGGCCGTTTCCTGCGCCATTGGAAAAGGGCGCGGCGCCCGGCGGCGATCACCGACTCAATCTCGTTCGGCTCGCGCCCGAGTTGGCGAGCGATCTGCTCGGCGGTTGCCGCCGCGGAAAGCACGCTGCGGTCGCCCTCGAAATTGCCGATCGCCTCGACGCCGAAATGCCTCAGCAGAATATCGGCGTCGGGCCGGCCGACCGCCCGTTCCAACTCGTCGGCCGACCAGACGTAAAACGCGCCCTCCCCCTCGCCGTTGTCTGCGTCGAGCGAGCAGTAAAAGCCGCCGGCGGGATGGGTCATCTCGCGGAGCACAAAATCAAGCGTTTCGCGCGCAATGCGCTCATAGAGGGACTTGCCGGTCAGGCGCCAGGCGTCGAGATAGACTTGGGCCAGCAACGCATTGTCGGTCAGCATTTTTTCGAAGTGGGGAACAAGCCAGCGGGCATCGGTTGCATAGCGATGGAATCCGCCGCCGATCTGGTCGTAGATGCCGCCGCGGGCCATCGCCTCCAGCGTCAGTTCCGCCATGGCCAGGGCATGGGGTTCACGAAACGCTGCGGCATAGCGCAGCAGGAAGGCCAAAGTGGTGGGCTGAGGGAATTTGGGCGCGCGGCCAAAGCCGGCGAAGTCGCCGTCGAAGGCGGCGGCAATGTCGCGGAAGGCGGACAAAAGGATATTGCGCGAGAGAGCAGAATCTGCCGTACCGCGCAGCTCGACGTTGCAGAACCGTTCGAGAGCGGCTTTCATATCATTGGCCGTTCGGGTTACGGCGGCGTTGTCGCCGCGCCAGAGGCGGGCGATTTCTTCGATCAGGCGGCCGAATCCGGGCATGCCATGCCGGTCGGTGGGCGGGAAATAGGTTCCGCCGAAGAATGGTTTTCGATCGGGGGTCAGAAACACTGACAGCGGCCAGCCGCCGATACCGGCCATTAATTGAACCGCTGTCATGTAAATGGCGTCCACATCGGGACGCTCTTCGCGATCCACCTTGATACACACAAAGTGGTCGTTGAGTCCCTGGGCGATAGCTTCGTTCTCGAACGACTCCCGCTCCATAACATGGCACCAATGGCAGGCGGCATAGCCGATGCTTAAAAAGATCGGCTTGTTTTCCCGCTTGGCTCGTTCAAAGGCCTCGTCTCCCCACGGATACCAGTCCACGGGGTTGTGCGCATGTTGAAGCAGATAGCGGCTGGTTTCGTGTTGCAAATGATTCATTTTTCTCGTTTCCGGCATGGATTCACCTCGCTTTTTATACATAGGGCAAGAAACGGGCCATCTTCGCCGCGAGGGTGAGCGATGGAGTGTCGTTCTCGCTTCAGCGGGGGTTATCCGATGCAAGATTCCCCGCTGCTGCGGAAACTCCGTATGTTTTCCGACAGTGTTCTACCGCAGAAATACCGGCATGCCCATCAGCGGCCAAATGAATTGGACAAATGCGGCGAGCACGATCATCAGGATAAGACTGGCGGGGATTCCGGCCATCAGGAACTCGGTGGATTTGAACTGCCCGCTCCCGTAGGCAATGGCGTTGGGCGCGGCACCGATCAGAAGGAGAAAAGGCATGCCGGCCGTGGCCAGCGAGGCAAACAGGATGACTTCAGGAGCGACGTTCAGATATTGGGCCAGCACAATGGCCACGGGCAGGGAAATGGCAATCGCAGCCACGTTCATGATGAAGTTGGTCATGATCAGAACAAAGAAAGCAATGGCCAGAATGAACACCAGCTTCGGCGCCGATTGA
>JADFCW010000247.1 GCA_017161705.1 Candidatus Sumerlaeota bacterium
AGCCTCAGTGTGTGGTCAAACAACTCAAGCCTAAGATTGATGATCCTGCCTCATTACAAACTGCTCGACGATTGTTTGATACGGAGGCGGATGTCTTATATCAACTGGGTACCCACGATCGTATCCCTCGCCTGTTTGCCCACTTTGAGGAAAACGAAGAGTTTTATCTGGTTCAGGAATTTGTTGAAGGTGACGTGCTCACCAGAGAGTTAATTAGCCAAGATTATGCGACAGAGGAAAAAATCGTAGAGTGCAACTGGCGACCTTGACGATCCTGGAAAAGTGAGAAAGGTTATCGGACAAGATATACAAGATTCACAAGATCGAGGGTTAAGGCGCTTTCGCTTTGTTTGGTCATTTTTGACAAAGGCCTATTCGCTTTTGCCACTAGGCTCGTTGAACAAGCGGCCGTGCTCTTATAATGGATTCGGAAATCCAAGCACCGCGTGAGGAGGAGAACTGCCATGTCTCGACCCGGACGGAAGTGCGATTGCCGCTGCGCAGGGCATGCGCAAGACGGTATGGATCGCCGCGATTTTCTCAAAACGATCGGCGTGAGTGCCGCGGGCGCAGCACTGGGTGCGGCTGCCAGCGCCGACGAGACCGCTGAGAAGCCCTATTGGATGCGGCACCAGCTGCCGCCGGAGAAACTGGCCGAGTTCAAGAAGCATGTCTTCGACCCGACACCCCCGCGCATCTACAATCCCAAAGATAACCCCGACGCCCGCTTCCCGCTCAGCGGTATCGGCACCGGCGGGTTTTACCTTGGCACCGACGGGCGCATGACCGGCTGGTCGGTTACCAACAGCATGGGCGAGTTCGAGATCGGCGAGCCCTTTTTTGCGGTTCGCGCCGAGGCGCCGGCGGGCGGTTCGATTGTTCGGGTTCTGTCCACACGGCCGCCCGAAGGCACCACCGGCGTGGCGGACATCCGGATGAAAGGCGAATACCCGATTGTCGAGCTGAAGTATGTGGACCAGGCGCTGCCGGTTTCTGTTTCGCTCAAGGCATGGAATCCGTTTATCCCTTTGGATTCCCGGCGGTCGGGTTATCCGGCGGCGGTGTTTCAATTCCGGATCAAAAACAAGAGCGACAAAAAGGTGTCGGTTTCGCTGCTGGCTGCGTTGCCCAATTGCGTTGGGCTAGCCAACGAAAGCGCTGCGGGACTTCGCCATCCCAACTATGGCGGCAATTTCAACGAGTATGTGCATGCGGGTGATTTGCGTTTGATCCGTTTGCGCGCCGAGACCGGCCGCGCCGCTGCCTGCGAACAACCGGTGTATGTTTATATTCACAGTCTCGAACGCGACTTCGACCGCGCATGGCGTTCGGCGGGCAAATACGAAAAACCCGACAATATGACCGTCGTGCGAGCCAATCCGTCGGGCGCGGTTCTCAAACAGCTCGAAGCGGCGCCCAAAGACGCAGCACGGGTGGTCTGGCTGGAAAATCCCGCCGATGTCAGCGCCGAATTCCTCAAAGCGCTGCACATCGCCGCGAAAAACGGTGCTACGGTAGTTTTCTCCGGCGACAATCCGACGGCTTTTCGCCGCATAAGTCCGGCGGTTCCGCCGGTCGAAAAGAAAGGGTTGCCCGACATTGTTTTCGAGGACTTCGAGTCGGGCTATGAAAAATGGACGGTCGAGGGCAAAGCCTTTGGCAACGCCCCCCAGCGCGGCCGCCAGCCCCGCCAGCAGCCCGTCGCGGGTTTCCTTGGCAAGGGTCTGGTCAACAGCTTTACTGACGGCGACACACCCGTTGGGCGCCTGATCAGCCAGCCGTTCAAGATCGAGCGGCCGCTGATTTGCTTTTTGATCGGCGGCGGCTCGCTGCCCAAACGCACGTGCATCAATCTGCTCGTTGGCGACAAAGTTGTCCGCACGGCGACGGGACGCGACCTCGAACGGCTTGAATGGAAGACATGGGACGTACGTCCGTTGATGAACCAGACCGCCCGCATCGAAATTGTGGATGCGGCCAGCGGCCCGTGGGGTCATATCAATATTGACCAAATCGTCTTCACTGAAAACGCCCCGGAGGATGACGCCGGGGCCGCCCTGCGCGATTTGCTCCCCGCGGCGTTCAGCGATTTTGCCTATCACCCGGAACCCATGACCGTGCGATTGGTTGGAGCATTGCCCTCAGTGGGTATGAATGAGCTTCAACTGGACGGGTGGACGGAATATAAAGGGCTCAAGACAGCAGCCAACAGCGAGACGCTTTTGAACGGTCCAGCTGGCGCACCGCTGGTCCTGCGTCGGCGCATCGGCAACGGCCAGGTGGTTCTGGTGGCCTCGCGGCTCCTCTCTAACATCTGGACGGGCGGGCGCCGCACCCGCGCCCTCTCGCTTCTGGCCGGTCTGGCCGGAGTGCGCATGACACCCTGCGAAGGCCTGCCGCCCGACTCGCACACGTTCGGGGAGCTGGCTCTGGCAACTGCGGCAAAAGGCGGTGTAGTGTTGGATTGGACTTCGCCAGCGGAGCTGGTTCAGCAGCTGGGAGCGGGGGGCATTGGGGAACCCGCTGTCGGGACGAAAAGCGACCCGACCCCGGCCGGCCTCTCGCAGGGAGCGGCATTGGAAGCCCGTGTGGAACTCGGACCGCGCCAAAGCGCCGACATCCCTATTCTTCTCTCGTGGTATTTCCCCCACGCTGTTTTCAGCCGGAACATGCAGCGCATCGGGCATTACTATTCGAAGATGTGGCCCGACGCGATGGCCGTGGCGACCGATCTTGCGGGCAATCTCGACAAACTCGGCGAACTCACCGAGCGGTTCCGGAAGACGTTCTACGATAGCACCCTCCCCTACTGGCTGCTCGATTGCATCACCAGCCAAATCTCCACCATTCGCACCGAGGGCGTTTGCTTCTGGATGGAAGACGGCACCTTCTGCGGCTGGGAAGGCACGTGGTGCTGCTGCCAGCCGACCTGCACGCACGTGTGGGGCTATGAGCAGACGCTCGCGCACTTGTTCCCGGACCTCGAACGCATTATGCGCTATGTGGACTACAAGCGGCAGCAGACGCCGGAGGGCGGCATCAACAACCGCGTGGAAATCCCGATCCCGCCGACGCCCAGCGGGGAGCGGCCATTTGTGGACGGCCATTGTAGTTGCATCCTGAAGGCGTATCGCGAGACCTTAATGTGTCCCAACGATGAGTGGTTCAAGGAATATTGGCCGAACATCAGGAAGGCCGTGGATTACCTGATCCTGCGCGACGGCAAGCAGCCCGACGGCATCCTCGAGGATGAGCAGTGGCATACCTACGACGTGGCAGCATACGGCCCGAACTCGTTCCTCGGCTCCTACTATTTGGCGGCGTTGCGGGCGGGCGAAGAAATGGCCAGGCGGGCCGGCGACGACCAGACCGCCGAGCGCTATCGAAGGATTTTCGAGGCGGGCCGCGCCCACCTCGTCCAGCTCACATGGAATGGGGAGTATTTCCAGCAGAACTATCCGGATTACATGACCCGGGGACGGCAATGGGGACTAGGCTGCCTCGCCGACCAAGTCATCGGACAGTGGTGGGCACACCAGCTGGGGCTTGGCTATGTCCTGCCGAAAGAATACGTGCGGCGGGCGTTGGAGTCGGTCTTCAAATACAATTGGCTGTCCGACCTCGCCGACTGGCAGCACACGCAGCGTTGGTTTGCCGATGGGAACGACAAAGGCTTGCTTTGCTGCACGTGGCCGAAGGGCGGTCGGCCGCCGCAGCAAATCCTTTACAGCGACGAGGTGTGGACGGGCGTCGAGTATCAGGTCGCCGCGCACATGATCTACGAAGGCCTGCTGGAAGAGGCGTTCTGCATCGTCAAGGGCGCGCGCGAGCGCTATGACGGCCGCGCCAGGACAAAATACGACCGCAATCCGTGGGACGAAAAGGAATGCGGCGGCCATTATGTGCGAGCGATGTCCAGCTGGTCGCTTCTGCTGGCGCTGGCGGGCTTTCTCTACGACGGCCCGCGCGCTCAAATGGCTTTCGCGCCGGCATTTACACCGGAACACTTCAAGTGCTTTTTTACCGCCGCCGAAGGCTGGGGATCGCTGGAACAAGTCCGCAAAGGCAAGTACCAGGACAACCGGATTTCCGTGGCCTACGCCCGCGTGGCTCTGAACGAATTGACCCTGGCCGTCCCCGAGGGGGCAAAGAATGTCCGCGCGAGAGCGAATCTGGGCGGCCTGCCCGTGGCCGGGATCGTGGAAACGGAGGGCACGCGAGTGACGTTGAAGTTCGCCGGCACGCTAACCATTCATCGCGGCCAATCGCTGAACGTTCGCTTGATGTGGTCTTGAAGATTTACTTACGAAAGGGCTCAACCCCATGCAGCTCGTTACGGAAGTTTAGCAATTCCGGCCACGGCCGGAGGCCGGGGAGGTGGTTGATCCTGCTTGACTCCTTTTCACGGCGACGGTAATTGTTTGCTGCTTTTTGGGATTCGAATTCATTCCAACGCGAGGTGAGATGCACGCATGAAAGACCAATCACGCAAACCAGCGGGGACTTCGCGCACGGCCTCGGGCGGCGCGCGCATGACGCGGCGAGGCTTTCTGAAGGGGGCAACGGGAGCCGCGGCGATCGCGGCGTTTCCTGCCATCGTTCCGTCGAGCGTTTTCGGCGCCAACGCTCCCAACAACCGCATCGGCATGGGCCTGATTGGCATGGGTCTGATGATGAATTCGCACCTGAACAAGATGGTGCGGCGCGACGACGTCCAGGTTCTTGCCGTCTGCGATGTGGATCGCGGCCGCCGGGAGAAGGCCAAAAAGCAGGTCGAGGACGCCTATTCCAAACAGGCCGGCGTTACGTACAAAGGCTGCGCCGCATATCATGAATTCGAGGAATTGCTGGCTCGCGACGATATTGACGCCGTGGTCATCGCCACGCCCGATCATTGGCATGCGCCGATTTCGGTCATGGCGATGCGGCATGGCAAAGATGTCTATGTCCAGAAGCCCATGACGCTCACGATCCGCGAGGGGCGTATCATGAGCGATACGGCGAAACAGTATGGCTGCATACTTCAGGTCGGCTCCCAGCAGCGCTCGGAGCGGGCCTTCCGCAAGGCCGCCCAGATTGTCCGGAACGGCCTGATCGGCAAGGTGCACACAATCTATACCAACCTGGGCGAGTTTCCGCCGCCTCAGACCCTTCCGGAAGAGCCGATTCCCGAGGGTTTCGACTATGACCGCTGGCTCGGTCCCACGCCGTGGTATCCATACAATTCGCTTCGCGTAAAAGGGGACTACGGCGGCGGGTGGCGCTGTTTCTGGGATTACGGCTCGCGGAAAAACGGCGATTGGGGTGCCCACCACTTCGACATTATCCAGTGGGCTCTGGGCATGGACGACAGCGGGCCGGTCGAGTTTATCCCCAAAGGCTATGAGGGGACAGAATATCAGACGCATATTTATGCGGACGGGTGCAAGGTACTTCGAAATCATCCGGTGAAAAACGGCCACATGATTCAATTTATCGGCGAAAAGGGCGAGGTGCTCGTCAGTCGCGGAGATAAACTGGAAACCACACCGGCAGAGCTGAAAGATATGGATTTTCACGATCAGGAGACGCTGTCGGATATTCCCGCCGGTTACAAGGGCATCTGGCTTTACGTTTCGAACCAGCACGAGGACAACTGGATCGAGTGCATCCACGCGCGCAAACAGCCGATCTGCCATGCGGAAATCGGCCATCGCACAGCGACCATTTGCCATCTTAACGGCATCGCCGAGCGACTCAAGCGGCCGTTGAAATGGGATCCGGTGAAAGAAGAAATCATCGGCGACCCGGAGGCGAGCCGGTGGATAGACCGTCCGCGACGCGCGCCATATGTGTATATTTAGTGAATCGTCTGATTTGTTCGACCTGTCTGACTTGTCCGACTTGTCCGAGATTATTCAAAATAGGAGCAAAAAATCATGAAAGTGCTAACCCCATTCCAAAACGTGATGAATAAGGTTTTCGGCTCGCGTGACGTTGCAGAAAAACAAGCGGTCGAGGAACTCATTCCTCAGCTTGCCGACCCGGAAGTGAAGAACCGCTACGCGGCGCAAATGAAACTGCAGGATCTTGCATCGGACGCGTCGAAGCCGGGAAACTCCCGCAAGCGCAAGGCGTTGGGCAGGGTGTTGGCCGCCAAGGCCGCCGACGCATCGGTGCCGCAGCCCGCGCGCGTTTGGATCGTTCGCCAACTCGAATACATGGGCCGCGACGAGGCCGTATCGGCGCTGGCCAAATTGCTGAGGGACAAGGATGCCGAGTTGGCCGAGTGTGCGCGGCGAGCCTTGGAAAAAAACCCCGCCTCGGCGGCGACCACTGTGCTGCGCAACGCGCTGGGCAAGGCATCCGATCCTGTGATGAAAATCGGCTTGATCAACTCGCTGGGCGAGCGCGGCGACGCAAAATCTGTCGCACTGATTGCCAAAGAACTCCCCGATGCCAAAACGGCTTCTGCCGCAGCGTTGGCTCTGAGCAAAGTGGCGACTGCCGCTGCGATCGAGGCAATTTGGCCCGTTCTCAATAAATTTCCCGAAGCCGGCGAAGCGCTGATCAATGCTGCGGCGAAGTTGAAAGCCAAAGGCAACGACGACGGGGCCCGTGCCATTTATGAACGGCTGGAGAAAGAGGCTAAATCGCCCGCCGTGCGAACCGCTGCGGAAATCAGTCTGGGAAGAGCTCGCGCGAGCCAGACAGCCGCCAAACCCGTGCCTAAGAAGAAGAAAAAACAGTAAAAGGGGCTTGGGAAGGTCGGACCGCTGGCGGTTGAAGTTCGGAAAGAATCTCAATAAGTTTTTTGCATAGAACTGAAGCGCAGGCGCCCTGCAGGCTCGCTAGAGGAAAGCAAAAGGGGGTATTTTGCAGGCAGGATGCCTGCGCTACGGTTTTTTGAAAGCGCATCTTCAAAGGGCTTTTTTGTTATGGGCCAGAGCGAATTTCGCTATTATCGGTGAAGACTTGTCCCTCGATGGAGATATTGCGCGTATTGATAAGTGTAAGGCCGCCGTCCTGAGGAGAGGTCATCCGCTTGCCCTGAATCACAATATTTCGGAACGAGATGTTTTCGATCGGGCAGTCGGGCGACATGCCGCGAATTTCACCCTCGACCTTCCACGTTTTCCGCACTTCGATGTTCTCGAATGAGATATTGCCCACTGAGGACTTGGAGGCCTTGCCCGCCTGGAAATCTATCCAGCGGCCATACGGCGCGATGTCTTCGATGACAATATTGCGGAAGGAAATGTTCTTTGCGGTTCGATGAGAGCCAAACAGTTTCATGGAAAAGGGCGCTTTGCGATCATAGTCGGCGACGCCGCCCGCGCGAAGAATCACATTGTCGTGAATGTTCACATTCTGCACGTCATACCTGGTTCCCGTCCCCCATCCCAGCATAAACACGCCGCCGTTGAAAAGGTTCCAGAGGACATTGTTGCGGATTTCTACGTTTCGGCAAATCCCGTTGAGGGAAAAGTTATCGTCGTTACACTGCAAAAAACAATCTTCGACCAACAGACTGTCGGTGCCTGTTTGGACGCCGTCGGTGTTCATCCACCAATTGCCAAACATTTTGACGTTGCGAACGGTTAGATTGATGCTGCCGCCCCAAAAGCAGATGATCCATCCGGGCGAGTTGGAGATCGTGATGCCTTCGATAAGAATGTCTTGCGTGTCTCGGCCGCGGATCACACTGAACGCTTCCTCATGCGGGAAATGGCCGTTATAGATGATCCCGCGGCCCTGGATGCGCACGTCGCGCGCATGCTCGATGGCAAACGATCCTTTGACCACGGCGCCGTCGGCCAAATAGACCCGATCGCCGGAAATCAGTTTCTTATGCCGCCCGATGTCATGCACGCCCGGTCCAAAATAGTAGTTCACATCCGACGGCCGGGAAGGCCTGTGAGGCGGATTGGCGGCCAGAATCAGCGCAGGAGCGTAGGAATCATTGACGACAAGGATGAGGTTTTGGGGCTTGTCCAAGCTGAAAACGATCGTGTTGTCGGCGAGGCGGCTCTGGAGATGTGCCGAGTATGGGCGAAGCGCATAGCTTCGCACAACCGCCTTGGGAGCAATTTTGATCTCAACGGGCGCGGCCAAATCAAAGTTCACAAACGACATGCTGGCGATGTTGTGCGAACCGTGGTTGCCGCTTTTCGTGCTTTTCCAAACAATCTGCTCCCGACCGTTGACCCAAACTCGAAAATCATCGGAGTAAGAAAGATACTCGAGACCGGAAAGGTCCGGCCGTTTTTGTGGGGGAATTTCCGCGGAATTTGCCCATTGCGGCGAAACACAAAACCTCCCGCAAATAAGAACAAGCATTGTGAAAAACACAATTCGATTGGGGATCAACTTGCGCTTGGCAGGCGTCGCACTCTGTGCGAGACTCTTATTCTCCTGTGGTTCCGATGTGGGAAAGAAATACGTCCATCTATCTCCTTTCGCCGGAGCGAAATCTTTGCGCGTTGCGATAGGTCCTACGATCATCGGTTTTCGGTGTTTTGCGCAGGGGCGGCCTGAATGGGCAATTG
>JADFCW010000248.1 GCA_017161705.1 Candidatus Sumerlaeota bacterium
GCTTTCTCCTCTCCACCGGCGGGGACATTCAAAACACCGGCACGCCGCTGGGGCAGACGCTGCAACTGTCCTCGCCGCCGAGCGCGCCGCCCCGGGACTTGCCCGCTCTCCCGTAATCTGGAATTGTTCATCCGCAGCGGCACGTTTTTTGCATTTTCTTGTTGACACATACGCGGCGGCAGCTTTACGCGTTAAGCGGTCGTTATCCACGGGCCGGACGTTGCCCTGCTTGATCCGGAGAGAAGCGAACGGCGGCGAGGGGCCTAATCACTCAAGCGAAAGGAGTCGTATTATGTTCGGGAGAAGGACAGAAACAGATTTATCGGCTATTCATCGGCGGAAGAATCTGCGGGGCTTTACGCTCATCGAGCTGCTGATCGTCGTGGCGATCATCGCCATTTTGGCAGCCATTGCGATCCCCAACTTCCTCGAAGCGCAAGTGCGGGCCAAGGTCTCGCGCGTGCACAACGACATGCGCACGCTGGCCACGGCCATCGAGGCCTACAACGTGGACCACAACACGTATCCGCAGCCCTGTTGCTGGCAGCATCGCAACGGCGATCCGTTCCGGCTACGCGCCTATGTCGCGCTGAGCACACCCATCGCCTATCTGACCTCCGGAATTATTCCCGATCCGTTTGTCTCGAAAGGCGCGATCTCGGGATCGTACGACCCGTTCAAGTTGACCTATGAAATGGCTTTCTCCAACGAGGGCGTCGAGGCGCGTACACTGGACAATCTGTTGTCGAGCAGCAACATCATGACCCCGCGCAGCATGTTCCTCGTCTCGTCGTTCGGTCCCGACTTTTCCGACGATACCGACCTCGGCAGTTTTGGCGGGCTGGACGGAACGGGGCGGCCGACGGCTCTGGCGCGCGTCTACGACCCGACCAACGGCACGATCAGCAAAGGCGATCTCTATCGTTGCCAGGGGCCGGCCGTGTTTATGCAATACTACTCGACCGTCGGCTCGCGCAACTGACCGCACCGCAAAAGGACTTGCGGCACGATCGAGGATGGGCGGTCAGAATTCCCACGCCTGAAGGACGTTTCCGCTGTCGGCGCTGACAAGGCGAATCCAATCGAATTCAATTTGCCCGGGCGCTGCGGCCGGGTCTATGCGGATCGAGCGGAGGATTTCCGCCGCGGTGAACGGTACCTCGTACTCGTGCCACCGGCCGTCGTGAATCGGCGCAAAGTCCAAACGCATGGCCGGTCCGAACGTGGGACCACGCCGCGTCGTCCAGAAAAACTGCCCCTTGCCGCTGCTGGTCGAACGCATGCGGAAACGCAAAACAAGCGTCCCCTGGGCTTTGGGGACCTTGCCGGCCGTGAGATACGGGTCGCCGCCTGTGCTTTCGACCCGCAGGCAGCCGTTCTCGACCGACAAGGTGCAGTGGGCTGAAGGCTGCCAGCCGGCGGCCGCGCGGGCGGCTGTCGGCTTATAGGCAGGATTCGGCGCGGGCACAATGGCGCCCGATTCTTTGAGGAATCCTTCGATCAGTGCGTTCAGTTCCTTGACGCGATCGGGCATGTTCGCCGCAAGGTTGTTCGTCTCGCCAGGGTCATCCTTCAGATTGTAGAGTTCAAAACGGTCGGTCTGATCGTCGTTGTCGCAATAGAAGCGGATCAGTTTCCAATCGCCCTTGCGCACATAGGTCGAGGGCGTGGCATCCGATACGGCGGGGTCGTGCGGGAAATGGCAGAAAATCGTGTCGCGTCCGAGCGGTTGGCCGCGCAGCGCCGGGACGATGCTGATGCCGTCGAACCTCTGGCCTTCCTGCGGCTTCAGGCCTGTCATCTCCAGCAGGGTCGGATAGAAATCAATGCTCTGAATGATGGCATCGCTTTTCGATCCGGGTTGGACCACTCTGGGCCAGATGACAGCGCACGGTACGCGCGTCCCGCCCTCGTAGGTGGTCGCCTTGCCGGCCCGCAGCGGCGTGTTGCTGGTGACGGCGGCGCCTTCGACCTCGGCGAAATGTACGCCGCCGTTGTCGGACAGAAAAATGATGAGGGTGTGGTCGCTGAGGCCAAGTTCGTCGAGCGTTGCGACCAGTTTCCCCACCGCATCGTCCATGCTCTCGATCATTGCGGCATAGACAGGATTGCGCTGCGGATGGTTCGGGTCGGCTTTCGCGCGATACTTTTCGATCAACGCCTGCTTTGCGTCCCACGGCGAGTGAACCGAGAAGCACCAGTAGTTGAGAAAAAAGGGACGGTCTTTGTTTTCGCGGATAAACTTCACGGCCTCCGACGCCATGCGGTCTTCGATATGCTCGCCGGGCTGGCCGGTGAAGTTCAGAGCGGCGGGGAATTTCCAGGGGGCGACATAGCTGCCTGCGGGTCCGGGACCCGGCCAATGCGGCACATCCACGTCGAAACCATGATGCAGCGGATCATAAGGTTCACGGCCCAGATGCCATTTGCCAAAATGGCCGGTGCGATAACCGGCGGCCTTGAACGCCTCGGCCAGAGTGAAGTATTCGTGCTTGAGGCGCGTGGCGCTCGCGGCGATCAAGGCTTTTTGTGTCGCGGCCGCTTTGGGCTGGAGCGAACTCTCGAAAACCTCCTGCGCCAGGTGGCCGGCCGGAGCGGTGAAACCGATGCGCGCGGGCCACAGGCCCGTCATAATGCTGGCGCGGGTGGGCGAACACAGCGGATTGGCCGCATAGGCTTGCGTGAACATCATTCCGCGCCGCACCAGACGGTCAATGTTGGGGGTCTCGTAGAAGCGGCTACCGAAAACAGCGGTGTCGCGCCAGCCTAGATCGTCGGCCAGGATGAAAACCACATTCGGCCGGCGGGCAGGCGCCGATTTGGCCGTCCGCCACGGCGCAGCCATCATACTAGAAACCGCCAGGGCGGTCTTGCGAAGCATCGAGCGTCGGTTCATGGTGCGATCCTTTCTTTTGCATCGTTCGGGGAAACCCAATCCATCGGCTCCGGCCGATCCCTGCGGCTCTCTTTTCTTCCTGTTTCGAGTCAACGGCTGATTCTGCCTTTCCCATTCCCTCGGCGTCCTCGCTCGTTCGTCCCATATCCCCGCCCTGCTGCTCACCTTGTGCCGCCCCGGTGGGGGTCGAGAGCGTCCCGCAGACCGTCGCCGACAAAGTTGAACGCCAGCATCAGAAGGCTGATCGCCAGCGAGGGGCCGAGGAGCAGCCACGGCTGGGTTTCGAGATTACTGAGGCCGGCGGCGACCAGCGATCCAAGGCTGGCGCGAGGCTCGCCGACGCCTAAGCCAACAAAGCTCAGGAAGGCCTCGACAAAGATCGCCTCCGGAATGCGCAGCGTCCCGGCCACGAGGATCACGCCCAGGGTGTTCGGCAACAGATGGCGCAGAATGATGCGCGGGGCCGACGCTCCCAGCGCCCGCGCCGCTTCGACATAGTCCTGCTCCCGGAGCGCCAGGACCTGTCCGCGAACAATCCGCGCCATGCCCAGCCAATAGACCAGGCCGATGGCAATGAAGACGTTTTGCAGCCCGCGCCCCAGCACGGCCATCAGCAGCATCACGATCAGCAGCATCGGGATACCGTAGAGAATTTCGACTGCGCGCATCATCGCATCGTCAGTCCTGCCGCCGACGTAGCCCGACACACCGCCATACAGCGAACCGATGACGACATTGATGGCGGCGGCCACAACGCCGACCAGAAGCGAGAGGCGCAAACCGTAGAGCACGCGCGCCATCTGGTCGCGTCCGAATTCGTCCGTTCCCAGCCAGTGAACAGGGCCCGGCGGGAGAAACTGCTGGTCGAGGTTGCCGTGCCAATACTCGAACGGCCACAGCCAGGGGCCGACCAGCGCCGCCGCGCCAAAAAGTACAAGCAACACCAGTCCGACGACCGCGCCCCGGTGGCGGCGAAATGCCCGCCACGATTCCGAGCGGAAATGGACATGGACATCATCGGTCATCACGGGGATTGCGCCTTACGGCATGGGTTGCCTCGGTGCGTCGGAGCAGCGCCGAGCAATCGCCAGAATAGAGCGCTGCCTGCAGATTGCGCCAGCGAGAAAACACAGACCGTCCCAAATCCGCTGCGGGAGAAACCGTTCGAGACGGGCGAGACGCCGCGGCCACGTCGCGGTGAGAATGCGCATCGGCCCGGCCTCGAAACCGGCCTCGGTCAGCGTATGGCCCAGAAGCAGCGGCGTCCACGTGTGCAAGTGATGGTTGATGTCCAGCGGGTCGTACCGGCGTTGAATGCGCCAGTCGTCTATCGGAACGCACAGAATGAGGCGGCCGCCAGGCCGGAGCCGGTCGTGCAGGGCCCGCAGCGCGCCAATGGGATACGGCACATGTTCGAGACAGTGGTTGGAAAGAATGACATCGAATTGGCGGTCGGCGGGGAGGGCGTCCAGGCTGGCATAGACTTCGAGGCCTTTGCGGCGGGCATCGGCCAGAGCGGTTTCGTTGATGTCCACGCCGACTTTCGAGCCGGCCTTCAGCAGCGCCAGAAGTTCGCCGCCGCCGCAGCCAAACTCGAGCAAGTCTTCGGTCGGGCCGATCAGCGGCTGAAAGCGCCGGAGATTGCGGCGGGCGGTAATTTTGGCGCGGGCCGATTGGAACGTGTAGTAGGCGGCGCCTGTTTCCCCGCAGTATTGCCGGCTGTATCCACCCCCCCCGTGGTTGTTGGATTCGGGATGTTGATTCATGGGTCTTTCCCCGCGCGTAACGCATGCGAAACACCGGAAAAGTGCCACGGGAGGCGATGACGCGCAAGGAGTTTTCCGACAGCAAGAACCGACAGACGGCAGGGGCGATTCTCGCGCAGCCGGGCGAGAATCCCTTGACGGGCGGGGCGCCGCGGGACGATACTCTTTTCGTTGTTTGGGCAGAGGGGCCCTGCAATGCAAAATTTAACAATTCTCCGCATCCGTCCTTCCTGCGGAACCATTTTCCTCCGGTGCCCTTCCGGCAGCTCGCACGGGATATGACCCAAGCCTCTTCCAGTCCGACCGATCCTCTGGCCCTTGTGGGTCGGCACTGCCTGTTTATTCTCGAAGAGATGGGACGGATCGCCCTGTTTTTAGCCCATGCATTTGCGAAGATGTTTGCGCTGCCGTTGAGAGCCGGCGAAGTGTTGCAGCAAGTCCATTTCATCGGCCTAAAATCGCTGTTTATTGTGAGCCTGACCGCCCTGTTCACAGGCATGGTGCTGGGGCTTCAGGGCTACTACACGCTGGTCAAGTTCGGCGGCGAGGCGGCGCTGGGCACGGTGGTGGCCCTGTCGGTCATCCGCGAGCTCGGGCCGGTTCTGACCGCGCTGATGGTCACGGGCCGCGCCGGCTCCTCGATGGCCGCCGAGATCGGCATCATGCGCATTTCCGAGCAGATAGACGCGCTCGACACGATGGATATTGATCCGGTGCACTTCCTGGCCAGTCCGCGCCTGGCCGCCTCGATCATCAGCTTTCCGCTCCTGACGGCGATTTTCGACGTCGTGGGCATCATCGGCGGCTATCTGACGGGTGTGGTGCTGCTGGGCGTCAATTCGGGGATTTATCTGGGACGGATGGAGGCCGCCGTGGGGATGGAGGACGTCAGCGGCGGGTTTATCAAGGCGGCGACCTTCGGGATCATCGTGGCGACGGTCTGTTGCTATCAGGGCTATATGACGCACACGCGGCGGGAAGGATTTGGCGCGCGCGGCGTGAGTTATTCGACGACCACCGCCGTCGTGATGTCGGCCGTGTTGATCTTCGCGTTCGACTACGTGCTGACGTCGGTGCTGCTCTAAGGGGGGAAGAAAGAGCGTGAACGGCCGGCCGCCGCTGATCGAGTTTCGCAACCTCCGCAAGTCGTTCGGCTCGCAGGTCGTGCTGGATGGAGTAAACCTGAGTATCGAGCAGGGCAGGGTGACGACGATTATCGGACGCAGCGGAGTGGGCAAGAGCGTGTTGCTGAAGCACGTGGTGGGGCTTCTGACGCCCGACAGCGGCGAGGTGCTGTATCGCGGGAAGAATCTGTTTCAGATGTCGCACAAGGAGCGCAAGGCCCTCAAAAGCCAGTTCAGCTACATGTTTCAGAGCCTTGCGCTGTTCGATTCCATGACGGTGGGCGAGAACATCGGGTTGCCGCTGAAGGAGAAGACACGGCTGTCGAAGACGGAAATCCGCGAGCGCGTGCTGGCGCAAATGAAGCAGCTCGAATTGGAGGACATCGAGGACAAATACCCGTCGCAGCTGTCGGGCGGGATGCGAAAACGCGTAGCGCTGGCCCGCGCCCTGATCACCCGGCCAGAGATTGTGCTGTTTGACGAACCGACAACCGGACTCGACCCCGTGCGGCGCGCCGCCGTCCACAACATGATCGCCCGCTATCAGGGCGAGCTGGGATTTACGGCGATCATTGTCAGCCACGACATTCCCGAAGTGTTTCGAATCTCGCAGAAAGTGGCGATGCTGGAGAAAGGCCGCATTCTCTTTGAAGGAACCGGAAACGATATTCTCCACTGCAGCGATCCGGCGGTCCGGCGGTTTATCGAGGGCGACGAGGAACCGGACGAGGAAGCGCAAAGCACGTAGTTCAAACTTTAGTTTGCCGTTGGTAGTTCACGCTTCAGCGTGCTGTTTGTAGTTCAAACTTTAGTTTGGTGTATCATTCCCCGCTCCAGCGGGGCTTTACTCTCGTGACCGGAATAAAAATAGTTCCTGACTGAATTAGCGAGGCCATTCATAGCACTGAAGTCTAAAGCACCAGCGATTGGATGAAAATATGTGTCACTTATGGGGTGAAGTGCTATTAGTCCACGCTGAAGCGTGGACTACGAACAGCACGCTGAAGCGTGAACTACCAACGTTAAGGCGATACCTATGAAAACACGAACAGTGGAAACGTCGGTTGGGCTCTTTGTCCTGCTGGGGTTGATTTGCGTGGGCTATCTGACCATCAAGCTGGGCAAGATGGAAGTCTTTGGCGGGGATTACTATTACGTGTCTGCCAGGTTTGGCTCGGTCTCCGGACTCAAACGCGGGGCGCCGGTGGACATTGCCGGCGTGCAGGTGGGAACCGTTGATCGGATTGAGCTGGATCCGGAGACCATGGCGGCGGTGGTGCGCATGAAAATCCGGCGCGATGTTGCGCTGAAGGAAGACTCGATGGCCTCGATCAAGACCATCGGCCTGATCGGCGACAAGTACGTCAAGATCGAACCCGGAGGCTCCGAGGTTCTGCTCAAGGACGGGGATATGATCACCGAAACGGAATCGGCGGTGGATATTGAATCGGTCATCGGCAAATACGCATTTGGCGACGTATCCACCAATCCATCCAAATAAAGGAGGTTGGACGTTTGATGATGTTTAGGAACTGGGCTCTAAGGACAAGCCTTTTCTGTGCAAGTGTGGTTCTCGCCGCATCAGCTTCGGCGGCCGGGCAGTCGGCAGGGAAAGACAGCGCGACGACAGAGCCGGCCAGGATCGTGGACGTGACCGTTTCGCGCGTGCTGGAGTTTATTGTGCGGCCGGAATACAAAAACCCGGCGATGAAGAAGGCCAACCGCGAAAAGGTCCGCGATATGATTCTGGCCGTTGTGAACATGAACGCGGTGGCGAGTTTGACGCTCGCAAACTTCCGCGGCAAATTCAGCGATGAGCAATTTCAAACGTTCAAAGAGGTTTTCTCCCAGCTCTTGTTCACAACCTACATCACCCATCTGGAAAAGTATTCGGGGCAGCGCGTGGTCATCGGCGAAACGGAAAAACCGGCCCCCGGGCGCGCTGTGGTGAAAACAAAAACGATTGCCAGCGACAAGGAGATCCCCGTGGACTTGAGCTTTGCCCTGCAGGACGGGGAATGGAAACTCTATGACATTCGGATCGAAGGTGTGAGCCTGGTGCAAAACTACCGCTCACAGTTCCGCGAGATTCTGCTCAAGCGTACCCCTGAACAGTTTCTCCAGCAATTGAAAGACAAGGTGAAGGAAAATGAAGAGAAGTCGTAAGATAGCCTGGATTCTGGTAGGATTTCTAGCCTGCGCGGCAACGGCCCGTCCGGCGGAAACCGATTCGTCCAAGCCGGTTGGGGCTGCCACGGAAACAAGAAAGAAAAAGAAAGCAAGGAAGACGCCGCCGCGCCCGGAGGCGAAGAAAGCCGCGCCCGCCAAAACTCAGCTGCCCGAACCCGCCCCAAGCCTCGAGGAAGAACTGGCCAAGGAGTATGAAACACCGGCCGGCACACCCGAGCGCGCGATCGCCGATCCTCTGCGGCCGGTCAACGTGGTGTTCTTTCACGTCAACGACAAACTCTACTTCTGGGCGTTCAAACCTGTGGCCACTGGCTACAGGTATGTGCTGTATCCGCGGCCCGTTCGTCTGGGCATTCGCAACGGTATCCGCAACCTCGGATTCCCAGGGAGGTTTTTCAATACCGCCCTCCAGGGCAAATTCAAGGGAACCGGCGTTGAAACACTCCGCTTCCTCACCAATACCACGCTGGGCGTGCTCGGCGTCTGGGATCCCGCCAAAGAGTGGTTCGACCTGAAAGCCTATAACGAGGATTTCGACCAGACGCTCG
>JADFCW010000249.1 GCA_017161705.1 Candidatus Sumerlaeota bacterium
GCACCTCGGATCGGCGGTGAGATCGTCGGCTCGGACGCCTGCCGGGGTGCTTTACGGTTTGGGCGGGGGAGGGCCCTTGTAGTTGCCGAGAGGATTGAGGCCCTGGGGCGGTCCGGTGAGGGTGGATTTGGGCGTCGGCGCGGGTGGCGGTTCATACCGCTCGTCAATGCGCAGGAGGGGGGAGACGGGACGGGACGTATAGGAGAAGGTGAACCATTTTGCCGTGATGCGTTCGCCGGCGAGAATGCGCTTCCATTCGGGGACGCTGGAGTCGAGAAGGATCAGCATGTCCTCCCTGCCGGTGGGCGGGTGGATGGTATATTCGGTGATGCGTTTGATGTTTGGAATGTCCACGTCCTCGATGATCATTTTCACGCCGCGGGTCAGATCGTAGTCGCACTGATAGACCGTCGGTTTGGCTTTCGGGCGGGTGTAGGTGATTTCGATGCGGAGGGCAAAAGGGCCGGAGACGCCGTATTGTTCCATGAGCGCCTCGACGTGCTCTTTCGGCATGGGGGGTTTGTTCCAGATGATTTGTCCGACGGCGGAGAGCGGGATTTGGATTTCGAGCGGTTGGCTCCAGGGGCCGTAAATTTTCTGGCCGGTGTGGGCGACTTCGCGGAACTTCAGCGCGGCGCGAATGACGCCTTTGTTGTTGGGCTGGAGGCGGGCGGTGATTGATTCGAGCGGATATTCGACGCGCGGAACAGGGCCGAGGTTTGTCTGAATGGGTTCGCCGCCGTCTTGGGCTTCGATCCGCAGCTGAAGCCCCTGGACGTAGGGGCCCATGCCGGGCGGTTCGGGAGCGGTCTGGAGCGGGGTTGGGGGGAAGTCAATCTGAAGGCTGGTTTCCGTCAGGGACGCCTGCGGGGGTTTGGGCGGCAGCATGAAATATACATCGGTGGCCATGGGTCCTTTGCCGGCGGCCGGCGCGGGCGAGGGGGCGATGTAGGGCTCTGTGCGCTGGAGGACGATGGAAAGTTTTTGTTTGGGTCCGAGGGGCGGGATCCGAAAGGCGGTCGGCAGACCGGCGTGGAGCGTTTTCCACTCCTGGAGGTTGAGAGACCAGACGACGTCGGTCGCTTCGGTGAATCCGCTGGAGTCGCGAAGCACGGCGACGCTGTCGGGGGTGAGAACGTCCTTGAACGCGTCGCCATCGGCGGAGACATAGAAGCCGGGAGCGGAGAGAGGCGCGGGATTGTCGAATCGCCAGGAGACATAGGGTTTGCCGGGCGTGAGGGTTTGTTTGCCGCCCAGGAAGACCACCTGGGGCCGGATGATGCTGGCGAAGTGGCGGAAGTCTTCGCAGAAGACTTTGGGATCGTTCGAGGTCGCGCGATAGAGGCTGGCGACGGTTCCGCCGCGAAAACCGGCGAAGTCTTCGAGCAAGGCGGGCAGAAATTGATCGGGATTCTTGGTGTAGTACTTCTGGCGAAGATATTCGAGGAACAGCGAGGCGTCGTAGCCGTGCTGCTGCGTTTTTTTGCGGTTGCTGTTGGTGTAGTCGAGCGGGTCGAAGAAGCCCAGCAGGCCGCGCGACGTATGGTCCCATGATTCGGCCCAGTTGCGGGCGAGGTAGTCGCGGCCGCCCTCGGCTTCGAGCAGGAGAGCCGCGGCTTCGGCGAACCAGAGATGGCCCGGTGTTTCGAAAAAGGTGTAGGCCGATTGAACCAGATGGAAATACTCGTGCAGGGCGGTGGTTTTCAGGGAGTCCATCGCGCGTTTTTGCTCGGCGGTCATGGCGGCCGGCGGCGCATCGGGCACCTTCGTGCCGTCAATGACCAGAAACGCGCGCGTGGTCCAGGCGTTGCGCGCCTCGCCGAAAAGATTGGGACCGAGCGGCTGGGCCTGAATAAAAACTTCGGGCGTCCATTCGATGCCGGCGACGCCGGGCGCGCGGAAATTGCGCTCTCTGCAGTAGTCCACGGCAAGGTCCAGAGCCCGCACGACGTTGGCGGCGCGAACCGGAAGGAACTTGTCGAGAATGAACTCCTCGGTGTCCATTTCCGCCTTGATCGCCTTGTATTGCGGATCGTTGAACATGGCTTTGGCGATTTCGGCGGCGGCGTAGGCATTCGGCGCGCGCGCGATAGCGTATTTCTGAACGATAGCATCGAGACGGTTGCGGCAGGCCTCGACCGCTTTCGGGTCGGCCGGCGGCCAGTCGGCCGGATAGAACAAGACGTAGCGTGGGGCACCGGGCTTCCACCATTGATTGGCATAGCCGTTTTTTCCCGGCGACTGGGGATATTCGGCAATCTCGCTGTCGAATACGCCGTGATACTGGCCGAGAGCGAGGGTCGCCAGCAGCAGCACATTGAGAAATGCGCCGTTGTGGCGGATTTCGCAGCGGAGCTTCGATCCCTCGCGCTGCGACCGCAGAATGCGCAGGCGGCCGCTGCTGTCCAAATAGGCGAGGTGCGATTGTTCCCACAGGGCGGGGTCAACGCCCAGATCGGCGAGGTCGAACTCGACGGTCGCCGGCGCGGGGAAACGATCGCTGGCGGCCATGCCGCAATCCAAATCGAATCCGCCCATCGGCACAATGCCTGCCTGGATGTATTTGGGATACAAGGCGTTGATGCGGTCGGGGGGCAAGGGCTGGGCGGTGAAGCGCCGTGGCTTGTCGAGGGCGTTGGCTGCGGCAACCACCCGAAGCCCTTTGGCCGGAGACACGCTCACCGCTGCTGAGCCGCTCTTGGGCAACGGCGCTGGATTGGCCGTTGCGGGCGTGATTTTCTTGAATGCGTCGTTCAGATGGCCGGGCGCGGGAGCGGCCGGTGTCGCGCCGGCGGGCGGGGATGGAACAGTCGAGCCGGCGCCTTGACTGGCCGGATCGGCGAGGATGTCAAAGGAGCCTTCGCCGGGCGCGACGGGCAAGCTTCTGGCGGCGCCGCCGACGGACGGCGGCCGATGCAGCCATGTTGGTTCGTCGCGATAGACTTTGACGGCCAGTGCCGCAAACCCGCCGAAGAGGGCCAGCAGCACCAGGCAGCCGGGAAGGCAGCTGCGGCGTTTCTTTGGAGGGCGCGGCTGGGAGAAAGACGAGGATGCGACAGAGGTTTCCGCCGGCGAGGCCTTGCGGCCTCTGCGCGCTCGCTTTGGCGCGGATTGGGCGGACGCGGCCGGCGCGTCCGGTCCGGCCGCTTCGCTTGACGGTACGGATTCCGAGGGGCGGGAAACGGCGGCCCCGCAGGCGCTGCAGAATCTGTCTTCCGGCGCCAGCTTCTTACCACAGGAGCTGCAGAACATGAGAGTTCTTTCTCGCGGCAGAATCCTTTTTCCTTCCAGGAGCGTTCCGCCCGCGGGCTATTCGCCGAAGTATTTTTCCCGGATCCAATCCGGCTGCCACTGATCCGGGACGCGTTTCTGGCCGGTCAGGTCCACCTTTTCCGGCGTTTTGTTTTCGGTCGGAATCTCCACGTCGTCGCCCACTTTGGCCTGCCATTCTTTCATCAGCTTCAACAGGCGCTGAACGTGGGACGCATGCTCCGGACGGTCAATCAGGTTGGTGATTTCATCCGGATCGTTTTGGAGGTCGAACAGCTGCATGTGACTGATCCTGGGGTAACAGATCAATTTCCACCGCTCGTCGCGGACGGCGCGCTGGATTTTGATATACGGGAGAAAGACCGAGTCGCGCACCCGGTCTTTTTTCCCTTCCCACAGGGGACGCAGGCTGACGCCCTCGACGTCGGCGGGAGGTACAATGCCGATGGCGTCGCAAAGCGTCGGAAAAACATCCAGCAGATAAGTGAACGCCGTCGTGGATTTGCCCTGAGGGATACCCGGGCCGACAAAGATCAGGGGGCAGCGCATGCTGTGCTCGTAGACGCTCTGTTTGCCCAGCAGGCCGTGGCTGCCGACGGCGAGGCCCTGGTCGGCGGCAAACACAATGATCGTGTTGTCTGCAAATCCGCGCTGTTTCAGCGTCTCGAGGATGCGGCCGATCTGCCCGTCCATGTGGGTGATCAGCCCGTAGTATTCGGCCAGCTGGTCGCGGATGACGGCCTCGGTGCGCGGCCAGGGGGCGAGGTTTTCGTCGCGGCCGCCGCGCATGGCGCCGTTGTCGAAGGGATGTTGCGGAAGGAAATTGGGCGGCAGCGGCGGCAGGTTGCGGTAATACATCTGGCGGAATTCCATAGGCGGCATGCGGGGATCGTGCGGCGCGGTGAACGCCACATAGCAGAAGAACGGCTTCTTGCCGTCGTAGGTCTGAAGAAACTCGATGGCGGAATCGGCGAACAGCTCGCTCGAGAACTTCTCGCCCGTCCGCTGCTCGGTCAGCTGGCCGTCGGGTCCCAGATCGCGCACGGGCACCTTCGTATGGTCGGACATGCCGCCGAACATGATGTTTTTCCCCTTCTGGAAGGCGCGAAGCCACGACGGCTGGCCGTTGTGCCACTTGCCCGTGGCGAACGTCACATAGCCGTTTTGCTGGAGCACCTCGGGCATCAGCACGGCGTCCTTGAGCATCGCCGTATCAATGCGGAACCACGTCTTGCCGGTCATGAGCATGGCGCGGCTGGGGACGCACACCGCGCCGCTGTTGCCGCCGAAGCAGTAGTTGGTGCGGAAGCTAAAGCCGGCGGAAACCAGCCGATCCAGGTTGGGCGTTTGGATGTGGGGATTGCCATAGGCGGCAATGGTATCGGCGCGCATGTCATCGGCGAAAAGAAACAGAATGTTCGGCTTCTGCGCCGCCGAAGCGCCGGGGCGCGCGCCCAGAGCGGCAAAAATCACACCCACCATAAAGAGACTCTTGCAGTTCATAACCCTATCTCCTTTGCGGCGGAAATTATGGGAGCAGACGCTGGAGGGGGTTGCGGGATGGCTTCCCCTCATTTCGCCTTTTTCTTTCGCTGGCCTTTTTCCTTGACCTTCGGTTCGGCAGCATTGTCTTTCGCGGCTTCGAGGGACATCCGGTCGAGTTCCGCCGGCCGGGCGTTCTTGAACTGCTCCAAAGCGTCGCGTAGCATTTTGGCTGCCGCCGCGGCCTCGCCGGTCAGCGTCTCCACGCTCAGCGGTTGTTTCTCCTCGATGTCCTTGGCCAGATCGAAGAACTCGCCGGAGCGGTAGAGTTTGTAGCGCTGGTTGAACGCGAACTCGCGGACGGTCATGTCGGCGCCCTGGCGGGGCGAATACCACGAATAAACCCACGGACGGGGATTCCCCTTCTCGCCGCGCAGCTGCGGCAGGAAGCTGCGTCCGTCGAGTTTCACCCCGCCGACCGGCTGCGCGCCCGCGGCCTCCAGCAGCGTCGGCACGAAGTCGGTGCTGTCCACGAGATCGTCGCACACTTTTCCCGAAGCGATATGGCCCGGCCAGCTGGCGATCAGCGGCACATGCATGCCGGCTGCGGTGGTCATGCCTTTGCCGCCGATGACTTTCCGGTCGCCCATCATCGAGACGGTGCCGCGGCCTGTGCCGTTGTCGCCAAGAAAGAGCACCAGCGTGTTTTCGCGGATGCCGAGAGCGTCCAGTTTGTCGACTAGCCGGCCGACCATCTTGTCCATGTAGGCCACCATGTCGCCGAAGTGCTCAGGTTTGACGTTGACCTGTTCGCCCTGGGCCTTGGGGTCCCAGTCCGGGCTGTCGGGTGTAGGCTGATAGGGCGAGTGGGTCAGGATCATGGGATAGTAGAGAAAAAACGGGACGTCCTTTTTGCGCGTGATGAAATCGAGGGCGTAGTTGTTGATCAACTCAGGGCCGTATTCGCCGTTGGGAAAGTCTTTTTCGACGCCGTTGATTTCGAGGCCGGGATTGGCATAGCGCGGCGGGCGGCGCGTGTGTTGCCACAAGCAGTATTCATCAAAGCCAAACGTTTTCGGCAAGTTCACGTCGCGGCCCAGCTGCCACTTGCCCACAATGCACGTGGCATAGCCGGCGGCTTTGAGATGATGAGCAAACGTGACGGCGCGCGGGTCCATGTTGCCGAAGTTGATGTAATTGCGGATGTTATACAGGCCGGTCATCATCTGCACGCGGGTCGGCGTGCACAGCGGCTGCACGTAGCAGTGCGTGAAGCGGACGCCGGTTGCCGCCAGACGGTCGAGGACCGGCGTTTTGTAGGACGTGCCGCCGTTGGCCCCGATGGTTTCGTAGCCCAGATCGTCGGCCATGATCACAATGAGATTGGGCTTACGCGCCTGGGGCGCATCGGCAGCGCGCAGCCCTTCCGGCAGCGCCAGCGCCAGCGATGCCAGCGCGAGCAGAACGCCTTTTCGGGTGATGGACTTCATTTGCCTGCCTCCTTGAATAATTGATCTGCGTGGTCGAGATACAGTTTCCAGTCGAACAATGTCAAGCCATGACCGCCTTCGCGGATGTGATAGGCAATCGGGCCGTTGACATACAAATCGTTGACCAGCGGCATTTCATCTTTCATCACGGCGGCCTTTCCATACAGCGCCCATACCTTCGAGGCCTCGACCAGCGAGAGCCACGAGCCGCGCGGGTCGGCCCACAAGTCGTTCGAGGCGTCGCCGCCGTGATACGCCCGCGGCGCCACCAGAGCAACCAACTGATGCTGGTCCACCGGCAGCGCGTCTATCATTTTTGCATAGCCGGCATAGGTCGGCGTGAACCAGTGGGGAAAGTTGCGCGTGATCTGGCCGAGTGTTTCTCCGAAATTGCGGCGCGCCAGCGCCGGGCCGCCCTCGCCGGCGCCATTGACGCAGGTCAGCGCGAAACGGCTGTCCTGTGCGCCGGCCCACAAACTGGTCTTGCCGCTTCGCGAGTGACCGAGCACCGCGACCTGCGACGGATTGATGTCGGGGTCGGTCTCGAAGTAATCCATGGCGCGCGAGCCCGACCATGCCCACGCGCACAGCGCGCCCCACGTGAGTTCGTCTGGCTTCTCGTAGCGCTGCCGGTAAAAGGCGCGGAGGCCCGTGGTCGCCCTGGCATTGTCCGGCTCGACTTCGTCGGCGACATTGATCGCCGCGACAGCATAGCCGCGCCCAATGACATACTCCGCGGGCCAGAACTCGGATTGCGTTTTCCGCGAAGGATCGGTATTATTCGGCCCGCGATGATTGAGCAAAAGAAAAACCGGCGCGCGGCCGCTCCGGTCGTTCGGCACGAACAACGTGAGGTGAAACGTGAACGGCTCGCCCTTCAGTTGGAAACTGATCGCCACGCGCTTGAGGGTAGCCTTGCCGTCCATGGCCTTCGCATCGGTTTCGATGATGCGGAACGCCAGCGTGTCGGGTTTCGGCGGCGCAACGCCATAGACCTCGCGGCGGAACAGATCGAGCAACTCGCCGCGGCGCCGCTGCTCCCACTCCGCCGGGGTGGCGATCCGGCCCCCAGCCGATGCGAACAGGTCGGGCAAGACATAGGGCGGCACTTTGGCCTCGTCGTAATTGGTGTCCGTGCGTTTGGCGCTCAGACTCTCGATCAAGGTCTGCGGCGGCTTCCAGGGAAACTTCTTTTCGTAAGCCGATAGATCGGTGTTGAGGGGCGCAATGGAACGCGACTTCTGCTTTGTCGCAGCCCCGTACGTTGGCGGCACAGCCGCGTGCAGCGACCACCACGCGACGGCGAGCAATGCCGCCGCCACGTGTGCCTGTTTCAGCTGCAATGCGCGCGGCCCCGTAACCGCGGGCATCGAGCGGCAGCAATCACTGCGGTCCACAGGATTCTTCCTCGTCATTCTCATCGTTGTCCTCTTTCCAGTCCAATTACGAACCACGAACCTTGTTTTTTTCCTCCATCGCAGCGAGCACTTTTCATCCGCTCTTGCCGATCGTCAATAGTAATGCATATGCATCGGCCGTTGCGCTCGTAATACTTCAAGCGGAAATGGATGGATCTTGTGATCCGCCCGCTTGGAGTTTAAACTTAAGTTTGATGAAGTTCCTCCCCGCTGCAGCGGGGCAGTTTTTTGGGGCCGGCTCCGCGATACATGCCAACCTGAAGAAGGAGAAAATCCAACAAAACTGAAGTTTCAACTACCGACGGCACGCTGAAGCGTTAACTACAAACGGCAAACCAAAGCGTGGACTACGAACGGCAAACTGAAATTTGAACTGCAGGCGATTCCGATCGAATAACAAATGAAGAAAACCGTGTCTTTCGACGTCAGGAAATGCCGGAGCAATTCCGTGTCGGCGCAAGGCGCGGCATTTGGAAATATCCGCCGACCTCTGTCTCTTGCGCACGTTCAAAAGCCACATCGCGGCAGGAGCGTTCCTTTGAGAACTCCCCCGCCGCGACGGCCTTGTTCATGCGCGGTTCCACTGCGCTTTACTTGCCGACAAGGCCCGCGCCATGCCAGTAGAGAATGTCGCCGCCCGAATACGTCCCGTTGGTCGGGTCATACGTGGCACTAATGTAGTATTGGTTGCCCACGGGATCCGTGGCATACGTTCCAATATACGGCCTCGAAACGCCCGGAATCGGCCCGCGTTTCGTGTCGGGTCCAAGCGACACCAACACCCACGCCACGTCCACCGGATTCGGCGCCCGCATCGCCTCGATGTTGACATACATAAACGTGATGCCAACTTC
>JADFCW010000250.1 GCA_017161705.1 Candidatus Sumerlaeota bacterium
CGCTATGCCCGCCGCCAGGATATTGACGTGCTGATGATCGGTTCTCTGGGGACACAGAACACGATGCAGCAGGCGCTCGAATTGACCGAAATGGGCCTGCTGGTGCTGGGGTGCATGACCACGACCTCGGCCGTGCAAACTCTGACGTATTACATTGACTGCTTTCCGGCGGATCAGCAGGCCCAGATTGTCTCGAAACTCAGCAGCAACCTGCTGGGCACCATTTCCCAGATTCTTCTGCCCCGCGCCGACCGCCGCGGGCGCGTCCTGGCCTGCGAGGTCATGAAGCTCAACGTCCTGATTCGCTCGGAAATCCGACAAAGAAAGTTTGACACCATTTACACCATCATGCAAGCGGCCACAGCAGAGGGCATGCAAACAATGGATCAATCGTTGGTGGACCTGGCGCGCCAGAACCTCATTGACTACGCCACGGCCCGGCCTTACATCCGCGAAGAAGCCACGCATCGAATGGTCTATCAGCTGACCGGCGCAGGCCGCGCCGGCATCCCCATGCCGCCCCCCGCAGGCGAAAAAACTGCTACCCCCATCCCCGGCTTGACCGATTCTCAAATCCGGCGGCGTATGGGAACCGTCGCGATCCCGCCCTGGGAGAAACAGCCGTAACCACCCCCCCGTCGCGAAAAAACTCTCTTCGCCCTCGGGGCAGTGCAGCCAAATCGCCTCTCCGCCCGAGGCGGGGCCAACCCAACGCCCCGCTACCGGCTTTTGGCTGCCCGCCGGGCCTGCGCCCTCAAGGGCAGTGCCACAAGTCGGATGAAACCCGTCGCATCCCGCGGATCATACGGCCCTTCGCTCGCATCCATCGTCGCCACCTCCGGATCATAGAGCGACACGGGCGACCGCCGGCCTGTGATGGTCAGATTGCCCTTGTACAACTCCACACCCACTGTGCCGGTTACCCACCGTTGCGTCGTCTTGACCATGGCCAGGAGCACTTCCATTTCCGGCGAATACCACAGGCCGTCGTAGGCCAGCTTGGCAAAGCGCGGCATCAGCGTGTCTTTGAGATTGATCACGCCGCGGTCGAGCGTCAGACCTTCGAGGTCGCGGTGTGCAGCCATCAGAATAGTCGCGCCGGGCGTTTCATAGACCCCGCGCGATTTCATGCCGACGTGCCGGCTTTCGACCATGTCCACTCGCCCGATGCCGTGCTCGCCGCCCAGAGCGTTGAGCTTGGCCAGGAGCGCGGCCGGACCGAGCGCCTTCCCGTTCAGTTTCACCGGAACGCCCTGCTTGAATTCGATCTCGATCTGCGCCGGCGTGTCGGGCGCGTCCTTCGGCGAGCGCGTCAGCTCGAACATGTTGTCCGGCGGCCGCAGAGCAGGATCTTCGAGAATCCCAGCCTCGAAACTCAAGTGCATCAGATTCTCGTCGTTGCTCCATGGCTGCTCGACCGATGCCTTGATCGGAATCTTGTGCTTGCGGCAATATGCAATGGCGTCGCTGCGGCCGCGAATCTTCCGGTAGAACGACGGCTCGCGCCACGGCGCCACGATCTTGACGTCGGGCTTGAGCGCATAGGCCGTAACCTCGAATCGCACCTGGTCGTTGCCCTTGCCCGTCGCCCCATGGCTGACCCATTCGGCGCCCTCTTCGTTGGCAACCTCGATCATTCCCTTGGCAATCAGCGGCCGCGCCAGCGAGGTGCCCATGAGGTAGCGCCCCTCGTAAAGCGCATTGAATTGGATAGAGGGAAAGACAAAGTCGCGCACAAATTCGTTGCGCAGGTCGCGAATGACCAACTTCCTGGCGCCGCTGCCCAACGCTTTGGCCTCGAGCGCGTCGAAATCCTCCCGCTGCCCGATGTTGGCAACAAAACAAATGACCTCCCATCCCTGCTCGTCCAGCCATTTGCAAATAACCGACGTGTCCAATCCGCCTGAATAGGCGAGTACCACTTTCCCTTTTGATGCAGCCATGACGTTCTTCCCCCTTGCGAAACTATCCATTTTTGAGCAATCCCTTTCCTTTGAGAACCCATTCAAGGAAAGCCAGTTGTTGTGCCCGACGCTTCGGCTCTGTCAAGAAAATCTGCTTCTGAAACAAACCGCAGCAGGCAATCCGCGAAATCGGGCCGACGCCTGGCAGGGGCGTTTGGCTTAGACCGGAAGGGTAAAGGGTTTTTCATGGACAAGCGGACAGCCGTTTTGCTACCTCAATTCGCGGAAGTGCGGAGAGAAATTCAATGAAACCGAATCTGCAATTTGTCCGAGTGCTGGCGGGACCCGCTGCAACGCTTCTTCTTCTATGGCTTCCGCTCCAACGTGTTGCCCCCCAATCGCCCGGTCCCACGCCCACACCACCGCCGGGACAGATTTCCACCCCGCCTGCCGCGGCTGCGCCTGCGTCCTCCACTCAACCCACGCCCACCCCTCCGCCCGAGCCGACCCCCTTTGTCTGGTCCGACGACTTGCGCGACGACGAAAGCCTCTCGCGTGAGGAGCGGATCCGCCGCCATCAGCTGCGGCTCCAACAAGTTCTGGCCGAGGCGCAGGCCAAGGCCGAAGAGCGCAAGAAGGCCGCCGCCGCCGAACAGCAAGCCGCCGGCGCCGCCATGCTGCCGGCACCCGCGCCGCCGCCCGCCCCTACACCGGCACCCGCGCCGCTGCCCCCGCCTCCGGCTCCGCCGCCCGCACCCGCGGCCCAAGCCGCGTTTCGCACCTCCAAAGGCATCGTCTATTTTCGCCCGTTCCAAATTCTGTCGCGCGCGGGAGATTCCTTCGACACGACAGTCGAAGTGTTCAATAGCTCCGGTGAACCCTTCGATGAACTCGTCCTCGCCATAAAGTACGACCCCCTCGTCGTCGCCCCCGAGGAAGTCAACGATGCCGCCATTTATAAATATGCGAGCGAGCCCTCCCTTCAGGTCAATCGCTCGAAAGGCGAGATTCGCTATGCGGCCCGCCTGAAACAGAATATATCCCAGACCACGACGACCTTGCTGACCCTTCGCTGGCGCGCCCTCAATCCGGTGCTCTATTCCGAAATCGGTTTCCTCCTGAACGACGAAGCGACGCGCATTGGAAAAGGCGGCGGGAACATTCTGGGCTACGTGGCCGCAGGCGAACGAACAGGCGGCGCGCTGTCGGCCGGCGTGGTCATTTCGCCGCGCGACGATTCGCCCCGCACGATCATCCCGCCGCTGACCGAGACCGCTTTGGCCCGCGTGGACCAGCGCGTCGAACTCCATCTTGAAGCCGAGCCCGAGACCGCCCGCAAGGGCGAGGAATGGATCGTGAGCGTGATGCTCCGCAACGACCCCGCGCTCCCGTTCAATGATTTGCGCGCACGCATTTTCTTCCGGCCCGACCGCCTTCAGGTCGAAGACTGGCACACCGGCAACTGGATTCGACAAGGTATCAACATTTACGACGGCTTCGCCCACGAGCGCTATCCCTTCGATGTTCACCGCGCCAACAGCGCCGACAATGTGCGCGGCGAAATCCTCTACCATGTCGGCACGCGCCTGGCCCGCTATTTCCCCAGCGGCGAAATTGCCCGCATCAAATTCAAAGCCCTCGAGGACGCTTCTCTGGACGACGTGTGGTTTGACTTTGAGGTCGCGGATTCGCCCGAACACAGGTTCAGCGACGTCAGCTTCCTCGGTTCGAGCGTCATGTTTGCTCCGCGCCGAAAGATCGAAGTCCCGGCCCGCCCAACGCCCGAGCCGCTTCGCCCGCCCGACTCGTGAGCCCCCGCCGCGCCAGGTCGAACACGGCGCAGACTGACACCCTGCGCGATATGCCGCTCCGCCGGCGGTCGCCTTCAGCCCGAGCCGATGACCGGCCAGGCCGGCCGCGCGCCTCGCACCGCGAACAGACCGCCTTCTGGCGCCGGATTCGCGGCACCGAACAGGGCGCGCTGCGTATCATCCCGCCGGCCGATTGCCAGGTGGCCCTCGTTTATCCCAACCGCTATGCGGTCGGCATGTCCAGCCTTGGCTATCAGATGGTCTATCGCTGGGTGAACGAGCATCCGCGGGCGCTGGCCGAGCGGTTCTTTTGCGAACGCGGGCACGCCCTCAGCGTCGAACACCAGCGGCCGCTGGATGCATTTGATCTGATTGCCTTCAGCTTCTCCTATGAACTGGACTATCTCGAAGCCGTCCGGTTCCTGCTGGAAAATCGCATCGCGCCCAAAGCCGCCGAACGTTGCCCGACGGCCGACCCGATCGTTGTCGCCGGCGGGATTTCGCTCCTGGTCAACCGCCTGCCCATCTACGACCTTGCGGATGTTCTGGTGCTCGGCGACGGCGAAAACGTGACGCAGCAACTGCTGAGCGCATGGTGCGAGAGCGGAGGCGACCGCCGCCGATTTTTCGAGGCGATCGCCCGCGTCGAAGGGCTCGAGGTCACCGAGGGCGCCGCCCAGCGCTTCAACCTTGCTCTCCCCTCCGCAATCTTCGATCCGCAATCCCAAATCCCGCCCGCCCATTTCGCCCAACCGCTCGACCGCCCCGATGCTTTCTCCGCCATCGTCGCGCCTCTGAGCGAGCTGGGCGACCGATGTCTGGTGGAAATTGCCCGCGGCTGCCCCCACCGATGCACCTTTTGTTTCATCGGTAAAGGGCTCGACTACCGCCCGCGCCCGCTGGACTGCGTGATCGAGATGCTCGCACGCGGCCGAACGCTCGCCGGCCGTTTCGGCCTGATTGCACCCGCCGTCGGCAGCCATCCCGACATCGAGCGCATTTGCGAATACTGCCTTCGCCAGGGGCTGGAGGTCTCCTTCTCGTCCCTTCGCCTCGAAGATGTGACGCCGGCGATGCTCGAACTCCTCGCCGCCGGCCGCCAGCAACTCGCGACCATTGCCCCGGAAGCCGGCTCTGAGCGCTTGCGGCATCTCCTGGGCAAGCGCTTGAGCCACGAACGCATCGTCGCCTTCGCCGCCGACGCCGCCGCGCGCGGCATTCAGGATCTTCGTCTCTATTTTATGACGGGTCTGCCCACTGAGGAGATGAAAGACATCGAGGCCATTGGGCATCTGGTGCGAGACGTGCACCGCGCCGCAACCGGCGCCCGGTTCGATGCCGCCCGACCCGTGCGGATCTCGATAAGTCTATCGGTCTTCATCCCCAAGCCCGGTACGCCGTTGGCCAAAATGGATTTGCCGTCCTTGGCCGAAACGCAGAAGCACCTCAGACGCCTGACGGCCATGCTCCGTCCGATGCCGGCAGTGTATGTCCGACCGCCCAGTCTCATCGAGGCGCGTGCCCAGCGTGTGCTTTCATGGGCCGGCCGGGACGCGCTCGACGCGCTCATAGCGACCGCGCGCGCGGACGGTTCCTGGCGCACATTCCTGACCCGGCAAGAATCCAGCCCAAATCTCGGGCCCCATGATTTCTCTGATCCTTGAAATCCTCTCGGAACCGCGGCACCGGATCGAGAATTTACAACGCAGTACCCAGCCACATCCTCAGGAGGGCGGACATGTGCCTGCGGGCGGATTTCAGCCCTTTCTCTCGAATCCAGTCTAGAAGCCCTGCATCGAGCAGCCGGTTCAACACGCGAACACTTTTCTTTGGATCCGCCGCTCGCCGCAGAATCGCGCGGCGGGCCGCGGCCAGCAGTGCTACATACTGGCCATAGGCCGGATCGAACTGTTTTTCCAGTTCCCGCCGCAGTCGCTTGGCATAGGCGGGACACGCCCCTTCAGTCGAAACAGCCGCCACAAACCGCCCCCGCCGGACAATCGAAGGAACGATGAAGTCGCACAGTTCGGGATCATCCACAACGTTGATGAGAATACCCCGCCGGCGCGCGTCGGCCCGAATACGGCGGTTGAGCGCGCGATCATTGGTGGCAACATAGAGAATGCGCTTGCCGCGAAGATCGCTCGTGCGAAAAGGACGCTCATGCAACGCGATGCGGCCGCGCGCAGCCAGCTGCCGCAGCGCCGCCGAGGCCTTGACCGTCACGACCGTTACGCGGGCCTTGTGTTCGAGCAGCGTGCGGACTTTGCGCAACCCCACCGCGCCGCCGCCCACCACGAGCGCCGGAAGACCGGTCATGTCGAGAAAAAGCGGATAGTATCGAGGCATCCCAACGCCCTATCCATTCCTTTCCTTGAATTCCCGCGTGGTGTTTCACCAGTTCTGCGTGAAAGTTCCCGGCAACCACTCCAAAGAGTCAACGATATTATGGATGAAGCGATCCCCCGATTGGTTGGCATGGGTCTTGGTTTTTGTGTCCACCCAACTTCGGCAGTTCGATTATGATTGCGCGACGGGAGTGTTCCCCGACGCTCTCTAATCCGCGAGTGCGAGAAGTGTCCGGGATTTGCCAATCCAAATCTCGCGAGAACTATTTGACGACGATCCAAGTCGAAAGATAAGGAATCAATTGATTTGTGTATACGACATCCCCTTATGTGAGGAACAACCATGAAGTGGTGGCCATGTTGGGTCATGATACTTGGCGCAACCCTAGGTCATGCCGGAATTCAGGACCTTACATATTACAGCGATCTGAACAAGCGCGACGTTTCGATCAAAGTCTATACGCCGCCCGGCTATGAAGCCGGCAACGAGCGCTATCCGGTGGTCTATAATCTTCACGGGGCGGGCGGCGGCAGTCCGGAGCGGCAGTGGGACCGGACAAGCAGGACGCTAACGGCGGCGATGGAGGGCCGCAAGGTCCGGCCAATGATCTATGTGTTTGTCAATGGTCTGGGCGACACCTTCTTCATTGATTACGCCGACGGATCAATCCGGGCGGAAAGTTCGATCATTCAGGAACTGATCCCGTTCATAGACAAAAACTTCCGGACCATTGCCTCGCGCGAAGGACGGGCTGTGGACGGATTTTCCATGGGCGGCTGCGGTTGTCTGATGCTTGCCTTCAAATATCCCGATCTTTTCAGTTCCGTTGTTTCTTACGGCGCCGCCGTGATCGGTGAAGAGCGAATCACCTTTGGGGGAAAGAGCCGCTGGGCCAGCAAGGAGCACTTCGACCAGTTCAGCCCGTGGTCGCTGGTCCGGAAAAATGCGGATGCGATCCGTGAGAAGGTGCGCGTGCGCATGGTTTGCGGCGACAAGGACGGATTGTTTGCCGCCAATGTCAAATTCAAGGCCTTGTTGGATGAGCTCAAGATTCCTGTGGACTGGGTGCCGGTTGCGGGAGTGGCACATGATACAAAAGGACTGTATGTGCGCGTGGGCGTTGAGAGCCTGAAGTTCATCGAGGCCGGATTTGCGGCCGCGGGAAAGGAATCCGCCGAGAGCGATAATCCGACCACGGGGCCGTTTCGTCATCCCGGAATTGCGCTGAGCCGAGCGGAACTGGATTTCATCAAGGCCAAAGTTCGCGCTGGAGAGCAGCCTTGGAAAGCGGGTTGGGAGAAGATGCGGAGTTGGGAAGGCGCAGCGCTGGCGTGGACCCCCAAGCCGCATGCGCATGTCGAGCGCGGCTCAAATGCACGCCCAAACATCGGCGGCGGCGAACTGCAGGACGACGCCCAGGCGGCTTACGCCCACGCGCTGCAATGGTATGTCACCGGCCATGAAGAGCATGCGAAGAAGGCGATCGAGATCATGAACGTCTGGGCGTCGCAGTTGAAAACGATCACCAACAGCGACGCCAAACTTCTGTGCGGCATGACCGGCCACATTTGGTGCAATGCCGCCGAGATCATCCGCCACACATATTCCGGGTGGTCCGCCGCCGATCAGGAGAGGTTCCGTTCGATGCTGCTCAACATCTATTGGCCGATCATGAAAGGATTCAAACCCAACTACAACGGCAATTGGGACGCCTCGATGATCAACTCGATCATGGCGATCGGCGTGTTCTGTGACGACCGAGTCAAGTTTGACTACGCCGTGGAGTATTTCTGCAACGGCAAAGGAAACGGCTCGATCGCCCATTACGTCGGCCCGACCGGCCAATGTCAGGAAACCTCGCGCGATCAAACCCACACGCAAATGGGGCTTGGCTATCTGGCGTGCGCATGCGAAATTGCCTGGCATCAAGGACTGGACCTCTGGGGCGCATTGGACAACCGGCTCGCGCAGGGCTTCGAGTATGAGGCCCGGGTGCAGATGGGCCTTCCCGTTCCTTTTGAGGGACGCGGCCAGCTGTCCACGCGCGGCGTGGGGCGGCTGGCGCCAATTTACGAAATGGTTTACAACCACTACCATAACCGGGCCGGCCTTCCGATGACTCATGTGAAAGACATCGTCGCCAAAGGCCGACCGGAGGGCTTCAACCGTTCGTTCCTCTCTTGGGGTACGCTGACCCACGCCGAAATGGGAGGCCTGGAAAAAAATCCCAAAGCCAAAAAAGTTCGGGTTATCGTCCGTCCGGACGATCCTCCGGTGGGGGAACGCAGAGGGTAAGTGCAACCAGACAAAGGACTTGGGAGATGAGACAATGAGCGAACCATTGACAGTCGCGGAGATCGAAGCGTTGAAACGGTTCACAACGCCCACGGTGTCCAATGCAATCGAAATGCTTGGATATGAAGCCAAAGACGTCAAATT
>JADFCW010000251.1 GCA_017161705.1 Candidatus Sumerlaeota bacterium
CGCGGCCGTTCCATTCGGCCAGACAGCCGCCGCGCCCATTGTTGGCAACAACCAGCCGCCCCTGGCCGACATAGGCCCCCTTGCCGTGATCGCCGGGGAGGAGATCTTTGCCGCCGGCCGCGCGGTCTTTGTGCAGCACCTTGACCTCGAGCGTGTGAACGTCCACTTCATAAAGGCCTTCTTCCATCGTGAAAAAATACACTTTGTTTGCCGGATCCGTCAGGTGGCGCGTGGTGGCGGTCATGCGGCCGGGCATGTCGGCGGGCCGGATGGCGCGAACGTTTCCCCTGGCGTCTATGAAGTAATACCCCATGATCAGTTGATTGGACTCCCGATGGATCATGCGGTTGGCGTGCGTCCCGCCGACGCTTTCCGGACGCACCGTCGCATTCAGACTTGGGTCGAGCTCATAAAGTTTGTCGTCGCTCCCGCGCGGCATGTGGGCCGGGTAGGTCAGATACCACAGCTTGCCGGCCCATGGTACGACCGCGCCGATCCCGGACTCCGACTGGCCGCCGTTGGTGACGGCCAGGTGCGGATAAATCCCGCTAAACTGCGGGAGGGCATCGCGCGGCGGCGCGGCGGAAGCCGTGGTGCGCACACAGCTCAGCGCTGCGCCCCATAGCGCGCAGATGATCAGGATCTTGACCGCGTTGACCGAGGTGTGCCGAAGTTTGTTCATTGTTTCGTCCTCCAATGGAGAAATTGGGCAGTTCCTTGCAATAAGGCAACAATCCGATGCCTTCGCGGTTGTCAACGGGGTTTTGTTAGCGTGACGCCGGCGGGGAGCGATTCCTAACAGCGGTATTCTTTTTCCAGTTCTGCAATCTTCCGCAAATAAGCCGCCATATTGAATTTTCGTTTCAGTCCGGCGGCATTCATATAGCGAACCGTTCCGAACACAGGCCGCTCGGCCCAAGGGCGGTCGTGCTTGCCAAAACACCAGGCTACACCTGCAAAGGAGTTCGGGTCACGCCCGTCGAGCTGGTATTGGTTGTTGAGATACAGAGCGGTGCGAAAGGCCTCTTCGGGCGAGACGCTCCATTCGAGGATTTTTTTTCCCCAATACATCCGCATGTAGTTGTGCATTTTGCCGGTGAGGAGCAATTCTCGCTGGGCGGCGTTCCAATAGGGGTCGTGCGTTTGGGCATTCTCGAACTGGTCCACTGAATAGACGTAGGGGCGCGGGTCGGCCCGGTGGCGGTCGAGTGTATCGCGCGCCCAGTCCGGCAGCGCCTCGAACGTATCGTATTGCGGGTTGTAGTAACAGAAATTCACGGCCAGTTCGCGCCGCACGATTAATTCTTCCAGATAGGCTTCGCGCGAGGCGCGGCTTCTGCGGCGGGCCGCGCGAACGGCCAACGCAATCTCGATGGGCGAAATCTGCCCGAAATGCAGGTAGGGACTGAGGTGCGAAACGCAGTCCCGACCCGGGTCGCTGTGATCCGAAGCATAGTGGTTCAGCTTTTCCGCGACGAACATCTCCAGTCGCGCGCGGGCCTGCGCTGCACCGCCGCGAAACAGGGGACTCGCTTTGACCGTGTGGTCTATGGGGAGTTGCGCCGCCAGGTCTTTGGGCCGACTGAGATCCACGCCGGTCAGTTGGAGATGGAGCGAAGGATGCTTTGGCGCCGTAGTTTCCACAGGCCGTAAAAAATGGTCGAGGCGGCGGGCAATTCTGGGCCGAAATGTCGCTGCTGCATATTCCTCCTTTTGTGAAGCGGTCCGAACGGGCACGACAACGTCTGTTTCCACTTGGATCAGCGGACAGCGCAACGCCCGCGCTGCCTCGGCCCGCCATTGCTCCTGTATGCGGAGGTAGCCGGCATCCGTGACAACCAGCGAGGCGTCGGCGGCGAGCGCGCGAACCGCGTCGGGGGGCGAGGCTTGCCGGACCACAAAAGCGATTCCGCGCCGCCGGAGGGCTTCGCCCGCCTCGCGCAGACCTTCGAGCATAAACACATAGTGCCGCTCGTTGGCTTCGGGAAACCGACTGGTCAGACCAAACAAGACCACCAGCGGCTGATTCAGTTCGTTTGCGCGTAGGACGCCGTATTCCAGCGCATGATTGCATTCGGCGCGCTGGGAGGCCTGCATCCAATACAACACGAACCGGCCGCGCTGGATTTCCCGACTATTGAGCGCCTGAATTCGCTCGGGTTCGATCATGATGCACCCGCCCGCCGCCCTTGCAGGTGGATCGAGTTTCCGGCCTCATTTCCGGGAGGCCAAAATCGCTGCGCCGACCGCTCCTGTCAACTGAGGCTCCGGCGAAAGACTGACCGGGTGTTTGAGGACGGATGCCAGAGCCTCGGCCATGCGCGGGATCAGCGCCACGCCGCCCGTGAAAACCACCGGCGGCAGGATCGTCCGGCCCGCCATGGCGGCCACGCGCGAGGCCACCGCGGTCATCACGCCCGCGACAATGTCTTCGGGTGCCGTTCCCGAAGCCAGCAGGCCGACGATTTCCGTTTCGGCAAAGACCGCGCACATGCTGCTGATGGCCGCCGCTTTTGTACTTCGCGCCGCCAATTGGCCCAGGTCTGACAGACTTATGCCCAGACGCCGGGCGACCATTTCGAGAAAACAGCCGGTGCCGGCCGCGCACCGGTCATTCATCGCAAAATCCTGCACGGCCCCGCGCGAATTGAGGCGGATCAACTTGCTGTCCTGCCCGCCAATTTCAATGATGGTCATGGCGTCGGGAACCAGATGCCGGACGCCGACTGCATGGCAGGTGATTTCGGTAATCGTGGTATCGGCGAAGCCGACGTTGTTGCGGCCATAGCCGGTGGCCACGATGCGCGAAACGCGGTTGCGCGCAATGCCGGCGCGGGCGAGTACATCCTCGAACAGCCGCCGAGCCAGGGCCTCTTGCTCGACTCCCTGATCGGCCACGCCGGAGCCCAACATCTTCCCTCCCTTGGAATCCATGAGGGCGACTTTGATGGCTCGCGAGCCTGCATCAATTCCTGCACAGACCATACCCAATCCCTTTCGCATGCACTGTTTGCATCGTTCAATGTGAAAAATATCTAGTCACAACGGCAACGCCGCTCTCGTGCTGTCTCGATCAGCGCCTCGATGCGCGAGCGCAGCGTCGCTGCAACCGAGTCGCTGACCGGCGGCACCTCGATCTCGACGGCAGGGACGCCGAGGCGCTCCTGGACAAGACCCCGGATTATTTCGCCCTCTGTGGCGCAATGGCTGGCGCCCGGAATGCGCGAGAGAATGAGTGCCTCGGCGCCGAACCGCCCGGCGTCGCGGCAAATGCGCTCGGCGCGCTGGGTCGCCGGCCCGACCATCGGGTCGGCCAGCGCCGCGCGCGCGAGAGCCTCCATCGGCGGCGCGTCCTCGGGCAATTCGTCGAGCGCATGGCAGAAAAGGAATTCGGTACCGCAAAGCCGCCCGCCGCAGTCTTCGAGCAGATTCATCACGCGCAAGTCCGCCACCGGATTGACCCAAAAAACTTTTGTCGGGGGTTCTTGCTTCAGGGAACAAGTGGATTCACGGCTCGCCGGTGCACGTTCGACCCCTTGCCCCGCCGCGATCCGGCGCTTGACCTCTGCAATCAAGTCGTCCAGCACGGCGATCGTTTCTTCGCGGTCGGAGCAAAAATGAATCGCCAGCATCTCGGCAATCAACAGTTCGAGTGCGGGCAGCGGACATCGTTCAGCGCTGAAGACCAAACGCCGCAGTTCGTCGAACCGCCGCCGCACGGCGTTAGCCGCGCGAATTCCCGCCGCAAGACGATCCGCGGTCAGCGGCATTCCTGCAAGTGTTTCCAGCGCACCTCGCACGCGCTCCAGTTCGGCGCGGACAAAATCCACCTGCTGGCGTGACGCCGTGAAACCGCCCGGCAAGTCCACCGCTTCTTCTTCGGCCTCCGGTCGGCGGCGCGACGGGATTTCCCACCACAGAATCGGATAGCCCAAACCGTTGAGGCGCTGGGCAATGGCCGAAAAATCGTCGCACGTTGCTCCGGCGCTGCAAATCAAAAGGTCGGGAATGGGAAAATGCGCTTCGGTCAGAAACGCTCCGAGCATGGCGCGAACGGGACAGAACGACTCGTCCACGCCCAGCGTGTTGGCGATGCCCAGCAGGCCGTCGCTCAATTCCATCACGCACGGAATCCACCAGGCGCCATCGGGATAGAAGGCGACCACATTGGGCAGCGAGTAAGCCATGACGGGCACGGTGCCAAGGTCTTTCATCGTGCCGACAATTTTTGTGCCGTCCCTGCGCGCGGCCTGCAAGCGATCCTCTTCGGTCAAGAGGAAATTCCACAGGCGCAGAGCGGCTGGAGAGTTGTCGAAACGCAGCCGCGCCAGGCGCAAATCGCTGTCGCGCTCGACATGGCGGCGGAGCGGTCCGCCGTAAGGCGGCTCGCGAAGCCCCGCTGCGCGCAGCGCCTCGTAGTGCACGTCCCATTCGTCAAGAGTGATTTGCCGCGGCGATGTGTTCATTTCAGCATTTCCAGAAACGAGGCGATGCGCGACCGGACATGTGCGTTGAAATGCGCCTGGTCGCCCAACTCGACGACTAGCACGGGCAGGCCGCACCACTCTTTCAGGCGCTGGGCCTCGGCGCGCCACAGATCGCACCAGATATAGTGAAGAAACACAATGCCGTGCACTTGCCGCGCTGCGAGTTCGCGCTTCAGCCACGCATACAGCTCGCTGTTGGGCCGCCGAAACGCATCGGGGATATGGCCGAAATACGCATCGGCCAGCGCCAGAAGCGGCTCTTCCCGAACACTGCGGCGGTTCCACGCGGCACGCCGTGTTCGCTCGCCGCCTTCGGCGGCGTCCAACACAATGCGCCCGCCCGCGTGTTGGATAAGGTCGAAGATGCCTCGGTGCTCAGCGAGCAATGGCCCACCAACAACGGCAAGGGCGGGCGCCTGTCGGTTGCTCGCTGCTTTCTCGAGTGCCGTTGGCAAAGTCGCCTGCACCATAGTCTCGGCCAGCCTTTCACGCGACGGCGCCGCGCCGCCCCGTGTTTCCAGCCATCGCCCCAGCCGCTGCAATTCCGCGAGATAGATTTTTTGGGCGGTCACACTTTGCCACGTGGCGGGCACGTTAAACAAAAAAATTCGATTTGCCGGCCCCGCGGCAGCCGTCTGCTCGGCCAACCGCCGCATCTGATCGCAGGTTGTTGCAAAGATCGCGCCTGCCGCTTCCGCATCGGCCAGCACTTCATTGGCAAACGCCCGAGCGAACGGACACACGCCCATGCCCGCGGGGATTGCTGCCCGACTTGCCGCGCGCGGCACAATCCGCAGAGGCTTCAGTTCATGCGCCGCGATCCATTCGGCAGGGATAAACGGCGAACTATACACGATACACTTCATGCGGCGTCCCAGATGATGAAGGGTCTGCCGGATCGGTCGGGTCGGACCGATCCGGCCGACACCCGTTGGCTTTCGCAACCGTTCAGCGCTGCCGCACCGTCTCGCACAAGGCCTCGACGCGGACGGCGATGCGCGCCGAATCCGACGGCGAATAGTCGGTTTCGATCCGCAGATACGGCAGCCCGAGTTCCTGTTCAGCCAGCCGTTTGACGCGGTGCGACTCGATGTCGTAGGTCAGGCAGGCTTGCCAGATCAGTTCGAGGACGCATTGCGCTTGATACTCGCGCGCAAGGTTGCGCAACGACTCCATGCGCCGCTCGTTGGCCGTGTGAACCGAGCAGGGAATGCGGTAGTATTTTTCCGCCAGTGCGTCGAGCGGGTCGCCGCCGTTGAGTTCGACATCTTCGAGAATCGGCTTCAGCCCCGTGCAGTTTTCCTGGCAGACCACCAGTCCGCCGTGCCCTTCGATGATGTCGAGCACGCGCTCGGCACCGTGCACAAGCGGGACGCCGGTGAGTAGAACGCGGACGCGCGAGGCCAGCGAGGGACAGGGCCTTTTTTCGCGCAGCATCCGCAGCGCTTTTTCATATTGCTCGTAGTCTTCCGGAATCCCGGAGATGCTGCTTTTGAAGTCGAGCAGTTCGCGGCCGGTCAGTGGGGGCGGCGAGGCTTTCATGAGGGCAGCCAGTTCGCGCCGCAGCCGCCGCTCGCGGTTCATCACGGCGATGGCTTTGCGCAGCGCTTCGTGGGTGATCGGACGGCCGAAGCGGATTTCCAGTTCGCGCTTGAACTTGCGGATTTCCGCGGCCCAATGCGCCCGCGCATCGGCGTCGTTCTCTTTTTGCGGCAGTTCCAGCGTATAGGTGGGCCGCGATTCGGCCATCAATTCGAACATCTTCTTTTTGCCGTCGCACGTCGTCTCGGCCACCACCAGATCGGCCATTTCGAGAAACGGGTTGGATTTCAGCACGTGGTAGCCGAACGTGGACTTGATCAGCGGGCAGAGCGTCGAAGGCAGAATTTCTTCGGCCGCCGGAATGGTTTCGTTCGCCCCGCCGCACAAACACACCGGAACGCCGCCGGCGGCCATGATCAGTTCGCGCGGGGCATATTCGCACATTATCCCCACGATGGGCCGGCCTTGCTGCCGCGCCGCTTTTGCATAGGCCAGACAATTGGGAATCATCCGGCGAAAATATGTCAGCGGACATTCGGCTGCGCCGGCAGCCGCAGGGCTTCCGCCGCATACCGCGGGTTCGGGCGGCTTGCAGGGATCGGTAGGTTTGGGTTCGACAGGCGGTTTCCCGCAACATTGGCTCATGGCGATCGCCGCATCCTTTCCGCCGCTACCGGGTTTTCGGGGCGACAAAGATGGCTTGCATGATCTTCCGCGCATGGGCCAGTTCGCGCATGAACATCATCTCTTTGCCCATGGCCTCCAACAATGCCATGTCGAAGCCGATGATTTTTAGGGCATCATAGGTCAGCTGCTTGTTGAGCATGTCGAGGTAGAGGTCCACATAGACGGGAAACCGGCCGGTGTCTTCGGCGAGGGCAACATGGCAGCCATTGTCGGCCAGAAGTTGGCTGTACCCCTGTATATTCTGGACATTCGGGAACTTCATGAAGCGGAGGAAGCGTTCGGCTTCTGCATCCGTAAGACCGGTCGGCCCTTCGACCCAGTCGGTGAACGCGACCACGCCGCCGGGATGCACCAGGCGCGCTGCTTCGGCGATCAACTTGGGCTTGTCCACCACATAGCACCAGGCGTCTTCGCCCCAGACAAAGTCGGCGCACTCCGACGGCAGGCCGGTGTCGCAGACGTCGGCGTGGACAAATTCGATGCGGTCGGCCAAACCTTCGTCCGCGCACCGCCGGCGCCCGTGCTCGATCACCTTTGGCGTGGCATCCACGCCGGTCATTTTTGCTACGCCGCGAAACCGCACCAGGAACCGCATGCCCGCACCGTTGCAGCAGCATAAATCCACGCCTTTCATTCCCTGGCGGATTTGAGCCTTTTCGGCCAAATCCATCGAGGAGACAAATCCGCCAATATGAATTTGCTCGCCCATGACCAATTCCCACAATTCCCCTTCGGGACCGCTGTAAACCTTCTGCACGTCGCTGAGACCAATACCCGGAATAGATTTCATTTTTCGATCCTCTCGCACTGTGAATTGAGATGGTTCGGGAAACGACTGGATTTCGCGGGCGCTCTCGCACATACGTCCAAAAGGCCCGCGGCAACGCCGTGACGATCTACGCCGTGTAGATCAATACAGAAAGCGGCGTCAGGTAAAACCCGAGAGGATGCCCAGCGCCAGGGCATAGGAGACAAAGGCGGGAGATTCGGATTGCGGCTGAAGGGAGATCACGATACCTTCATTTTGCAAAGGCGGGAAGAAACAGCCTCCCGCGTCGTTATGGATTGCTCCTATACGAGCGAAACGAGGGCAGTGTCAACGGCAAACAAGGATGGCGAGTGCAGGAAGCCAATATGATGTGGTTGTCGCCGGCGCGGGGATGGCGGGCTTGACGGCGGCAGCGCTGCTTTCGGCGCGCGGCTTTCGCGTTCTGCTGGCCGAAGAGCGTCCGTCGATCGGCGGCTATCTGGCGGGTTTTCGCCGCGGCCCGTGGCGCTTCGATGCGGCGGCCAACTTTTTGGGCGGGCTCGAACCCGGCGGCGAAGTTGCCGCGGTGTTCGACGAAACCGGCCTCCGCGGCCAAGTTTCTTTCGTTCCGGTTCAGGCCAACTTTCGCATTCTCCTGCCCGATGGGCAATTGGACACCCGCTGCGGTTCGTATGTCGAAATGCTGAAGGCTGCATTTCCGGAATCGCGCGGGGCGATCGAAGAATTTGCCAACGTCATGCGGCACATCGGCGGCGAGATCGAGCGGTTCGGCCGGCTCCGCCCGTGGCAGCGCGCCATGCTGCCGTTGTTTTGCCCGCGGCTGTTTCGCCATGGCCGCGCCACGGTCGGCCCCCTGGCCGAGCGTCTTATTAGGAATCCCGTCTTGCGCACTCTCCTGACAAGTTTTCCGGCGACGGCTCCGCCAGAGGAAGTATCGCTTTTGTTCGCCGCTGCTGTGCTGCATAAGAGCG
>JADFCW010000252.1 GCA_017161705.1 Candidatus Sumerlaeota bacterium
ACGCCCCAACCAAACATGCGATGTTCTATAGAGAAATGTATAAGCATCTTGGCTGGATTTGGCTAGATCTTTAAACGAAAGAATCTACGCCGTGTCGGGGATTTCGTTTGGAAGCGGAGGTGCTCCGAAAGAGCGCAGCACAGAACTGTCGTTCCAGATTATCGCCGATTTTTTGGCATTGTTTGGGCCCCAGGGCCTAATCACAGCCCGCTTTTTACCCGCTCACGACTCACGGCCCCACAACTCGCGATTCACTGCTTTTTAGCGCCTGCGCAGCAGCCATTCGGCAAATTCCAGGTCCTCCGGATGCGTGATCTTGGGATTAGGCCGCGTTGCGGCGACCACCTCGACCGGATGATCGAGGCGCTCGACCGCTGCCGCATCATCGGTTACCTCCGCCGAATCGGCTATCACTTGTTCATATGCGCGCCGGATGAGAGAGTAGCGGAAAACCTGCGGCGTCTGGGCCAACCACACCTGGCTCCGCTCGAGCGTCCTAACGATGCGGCCGTTTTCCCTGCAAAGTTTTGGAGTATCCACGGCAGGGGCGGCCAAAATCGCGGCGCCCATTTCGCGCGCCCGCTCGATGGCCTCGGCGATGGCCTCGGGCGGGGCAAACGGACGCACCGCGTCATGGATGGCCACCAAATCGGTGGTGGGGGGCATGACGGACAAGCCGGCGAACACCGAATCCTGCCGTCGGGCATGACCTGGGCCAAATCCCACCAGCTTGGGGTATTTTTTCAGGTCATAGCGTTTGTGGAATCCGGCGACTTGATCGCGCGGCAGGACGAGGTAGATTTCGTCAAACTCCGCCATGTTTTGGAAAATCTCTATCGAATGAAAAAGGATGGGTTTTCCGCCGAGGGGAAAGAACTGTTTGGGAATTTTTGCGCCGAAGCGCGTCCCCTGACCTGCCGCCACAATGAGCGCCGCCACCGACATGGAGAATCCCCCACGATCAGCCACGCTCGCGCCCTTCGGCAGGCCGCTCGCTGCGCGGCTCGGTGCGTTCGGGCCGCCCGCGCCCCGCCGGCCGCAGTTCTTTATCGGTCGAAAGACGGCCAAAGATCAGACGCCCGCGCGAGGTTTGGAGGATGCTGGTCACCGTCACCAGCACTTCCTGGTTGATGTAGTCCTCCCCGCTTTCGACCACAACCATCGTGCCGTCATCTAGATAGCCGACCCCTTGCCGCGGCTGCTCGCCCGTTTCGCTGATGTAAAGGGCGATGGTCTCGCCGACAAACGCCGTGGGCTTGAGAATATTGGCCAGCTCGTTGAGATTCAGCGTCCGCACCTGGTGCAGCATGGCCACTTTCTGGAGATTGAAGTCGTTGGTAACCAATTCGCCGTCGGTTTCGCGCGCCACGGCAATCAGCTTCGAGTCCACATCCGGGCATTCTGGATAGTCGTTCTCGTAAATGGTAATGGGCAGGTCCATAGACTTCATTTCCTCCAGAATCGCCAGACCGCGTCGGCCTTTGGCGCGCTTGACCGCATCGTTGGAGTCCGCCAGAGTTTGCAGCTCCTGAATGACAAACCGCGGCACCAGTAGAGTTTCCGTGATAAAGCGCGCCGTGGCCAAATCCCGAATCCGGCCGTCAATCACCACGCTGGTATCCAGCACGCGGACGTTGCCTTTCGGCGGCCCCATCAGGAACTTCAGCCGCGACAGATCGAAGCGGTCCACGTTCTTCAAAGCCAGCATGATCCCGAGATAGCCGAAGACAATATTGCAGCCGATCCGCGTATAGAGCTCCTCGTCGCCGATGAGGTTGCTCGGCACCGCTTCATAGACGTGCGAGCCAAGGATCAGACCGAATAACAGGCCGACCGAAGCAAACAGAATTCGCTTGGGCGAGAGGATATGCGCTGATGACTCGAACAGCACGATTAAGCAGGCCGTCAGGAAGGCCAGGAGGGAGTATTCCATGACTTGAGGGGGCGCCTGCTGCCGGCCTAGATACACGCCGAAAAACCACGTCATCAGGAGAATAAAAAAAACCCGAACGACAACAAATTCGTTCATCAAAGAGAACCGACTCGGCCGCTTTTCTTTCCCCATTGGCTATGCTCCACAGTCCGACAGGTCATACGAAAAATGTATTGACAACTCCTAACGCTTACAATAGGAAATAAGGGCTTTTCAAGCGGAAAAGGGGCGGCTTGCGAAAGCGCGTTTTTTTCTCCAAAATCCGTCCCCGCGTATGTCGCTGTCTCGCCAGAGACGTTCAGCGCCCTACAGTCCTCAACGGAAAGGGGTGAAAGGGCGATGGGTGTGGTCATCGTAGAGGAAAATGAATCTATAGATCGGGTCCTCAAACGGTTCAAAAAGGAGTGCCAGAAATCCGGAATTCCGAGCGAATTGCGCCGGCGCGAGCATTATGAAAAACCCAGCGTGCGGCGTAAACGCAAAATGGAGGCCGCCAAGCGGAAGGCGCGCCGTCGGATGATGAAACTCCGCAAAAAAATGGAATCGTATTGATCCGATTCGTGGAATGAACCCTCGAACTCATCCCGCCCTTTTCCTGCCAGACGCTGGAAAAGGGCTTTTTGCTAATCCAGCGCCGCGTTCCAGCCAATTTTGGAACCGCGCTGTTCGACCACCGCGCCGCCTCCGCCTGCCGGTATGCAACAACCTAAAGCATGGCAGGCCGCCGGCGCCTTGTGTTGATTTTCCCTCATCCCTCATTCCCCATCCTTCATTTCCCATCCCTCGTTAGCGAGCCTCGCATGATTCGATCGAGCATTCGCGCCAAACTGATCACCGCCTTTACCGTGGCCGCCTTTGTACAGGGCGCCATTACGTGTTTGGTGGGCATGCAGTTGTTTTACAACCAAATGCTGACGCGGGCACAGTCCGAGGTTTCAGCGGCGCTAAATTCCGCGCGCGAGATATATTTGAATCACCTGCGCGAGGTCAAAGACACCGTGCGGCTGTCGGCCACGCGCCGCCGTATCATTGACCCGCTTGCCCGCGGGGAGCGCGCCATGCTGGCCGAGGAACTCGCGCGCATTTTTCGCGACGAGAAACTCGATTTCCTCACCGCTTTGGATCCCAAAGGCCGGGTGGTCTGCCGGGCCCAAAACCCGTCCGTATTTGGCGACGACCGATCTTCTGACTCCCTGATTCAGGCCGTTCTGAAGGAACAAAAACCGGTCGCCGCCACCGTCATTTTCCCTCGCGAGCGACTCCTCTGCGAAAGTCCCGCTCTGGCCGAACGGGCCTGCATTCAGTTTATCGAAACCCCCGGAGCCAAACCTCGCGAAGGGACATCGGAAACCGCCGGAATGGTCCTGGGCGCCGCCGCACCCATCCTCGATGAAAACGGACGCCTTGTCGGCGTGCTTTACGGCGGGATGCTCCTCAACCGCAACTACACCATTGTGGACAAGATCAAAGAAACCGTTTTTATGCAGCAAACCTACAAAGGCCGCGAAATCGGCACCGCCACACTCTTTCAGGGCGATCTGCGGATTTCCACCAATGTTCGCAACCCCGCCGACGGCTCGCGCGCGATCGGCACCCGTCTCTGGAGCAGGGTCTATGACGTCGTGCTCAACGAGGGCCGCCAATGGATTGACGAGGCTTTCGTGGTCAGCGACTGGTATATCACCGCCTATGAGCCCATCCGCGATCTGACCGGCCGGATTATCGGCATCCTCTATGTGGGTATACTCAAACAGCCGTTCGTGGACAGTCTGTGGAAAACCATCTCCGTCTTTGTCGGCATCGCCCTACTGGGCATCACCCTGGTCATCGTTATTGCTGTCGTGATTGCGGAGACGTTGACCCGTCCGCTGCGGAAAATGGCCGCGCTGGCCCAAACCGTGGCCGACGGCAACTACGCGGTCGAGATCAAGGTCCAGTCGCGCGATGAAATCGGACGTCTGGCCGAGGCGTTCAACACCATGACCGGGCGCTTGTCGGAGGTGTTGGGGGAGCTGCGCGAGTGGGCGCGAACCCTCGAAGCCAAGGTCGAGCAGCGCAGCCATGAAATCCAGGCCATGCAAAGCCAGCTCATGCAGTCGGAAAAACTGGCCTCCATGGGAAAGTTGGCCGCCGGCGTCGCCCACGAGATCAACAACCCCATGACCGGCATTCTGACCAACGCCAGTTTGATGCTTGAAGATTTGCCCGAGGATGACCCCCGCCGCGAGGACCTCGAAACCATTGTTCATGAGACCATTCGGTGCCGGCGCATCGTCAAAGGCCTGCTCGACTTCGCCCGCCAGAGCAAACCGGAAAAGAAAAACATCAACGTCAACGACAGCCTGCGGAATGCCCTCAATCTGCTGCGCAATCAGGCCTCCTTCCGCAACATCGAAATTGTCGAACATCTCGATCCCTATTTGCCCGAGATTTCCGCCGATCCCAATCAACTCCAGCAGGTCTTTGTCAACATCCTGATCAATGCTTCCGAGGCAATGCCGGGCGGAGGACAAATCCGCGTGGTTTCTCGGCGGGCCGACCGCTCCGGCAGCCAAATCGAAGTCTCCATTGCCGACACGGGGCCCGGCATCCCGCCCGAAGTCCGCTCCAAACTGTTCGACCCGTTCTTTACCACCAAGAGCACGGGCACAGGCTTGGGGCTGGCCGTCAGCTACGGCATTGTCGAAAGCCACGGCGGAACCATCGAGGTCGAGAGCGAGCCGGGACACGGGGCGACTTTTATTATCCGCTTGCCGTCTGCGGAAAAATGACGTAGGCATTGCCGATAGCCCAAGGCAAAGGAAGGGCTGCCTTTCTTTCGCCGACGCTGAAGAAGGGAAAAGTTCACAATAGGTCTAAGGCGGAGCCTATGAGTAATCCGGTGCGCATTCTGGTGGTGGATGACGAAGTGGTCATTTGCAAAAGCTGCGAAAAAATCCTGCGGCGGCAAGGCCACGAGGTCGCGTGGGTCCTTTCCGGCAAGGAGGCCCTCGAACGGGTTCGACAAGACAAGTTCGACGTGGTGTTCACCGACTTGAAAATGGCCGATATCGGCGGCATGGAGGTCTTGCGCACGATCCGCGAGGAGTTCCCCGATCTGGCTGTTATCATCATCACGGGCTATGCCACGGTGGCCGCGGCGGTCGAGACTATGCGCATGGGGGCGTTCGATTTTCTGCCCAAGCCCTTTACACCCTCGGAGCTTCTGGGGGCTCTCGAGCGGGCGCTGGCGCGGCGGTCGCTTCAGGTCGAGAACCGCCGCCTGGCCAACGTGCCGGAGGTCAAACCCGATTTCTGCTCGATCATTGGACATAGCCCCAAGATGCTCGAAGTCTTCCGCCTGATCGAAAAAGTCGCACCGACCGACAGCACGGTTCTGCTGGTCGGGGAAAGCGGGACGGGCAAGGAGGTCGTGGCGCGCGCTATCCACGAGCGCAGCCTGCGGCATGACAACCGTTTTGTCGCCGTGGACTGCGGGGTGTTCTCGCGCGAGTTGCTGGCCAGCGAACTGTTCGGCCACGTCAAGGGCGCTTTCACCGGCGCCGTGGCCGACAAGCGCGGCCTGTTCGAAATGGCCAACGGCGGCACGGTTTTCCTCGACGAAATCGGCAACATTGCCCTCGACATCCAGGTCAAGCTCCTGCGCTTCCTTCAGGAGCGCGAGTTCCTGCCGGTCGGCAGCGTCCAGCCGCGCAAGGTGGATGTTCGCCTGATTTTCGCAACCAACCGCGACCTCAAGCAGATGGTCGAGGCGGGCGAGTTCCGCGACGATCTTTACTATCGCCTCCTGGTGTTTCCCATCCGCCTGCCTCCGCTTCGAGAGCGGCGCGAGGACATCCCGGCGCTGGCCTACCGCTTCCTGAAAGAAGCGGCGATCCGCGCCGGTAAACCCGTCCGCGAGTTCGACAGCGAAGCGCTCAGTCAGATGATGGCCTATGACTGGCCGGGCAACGTCCGACAGCTGGAGAACACAGTCGAGCGATTGGTTATTCTGGCCGACGGCGAGACCATCGAAGCGCGCCATCTGGCCCAGTGTCTGCACGAACCGGGCGGCACAGGCGGCATTACGATTCCAACCGACAGCCAGGAGTTGAAGGCCCTGAAAAAGGAAGTTCGCGAGCGGGCCATTGCCGAGGTCGAAAAGCAGTTCATCATCGAGGCGCTGCGGCGGAACAACTGGAACGTGACGCGGGCGGCGCGCGAGGTCAAAATGCAGCGCACCAACTTCCAGGCCCTTATGCGCAAATACGGCCTCAGCCGCCGACGCCACGAGGCCGAGCCGGAGGACGACGACAACGGCCAGTGACAGCAGGACCGACAGGGACTCAGCCCTCGCGCCGACGCGCGAAGCCTCTCTCCAGTTCTTTCGAGAATCCCGGGACTTCTATCGCTTGCCCCCGGCAGAGCGGAAGCCTACAGGGCGATCGGCAGTGCTCCGCGCCACACTCATAAAAACGCAGCAATAGGGCTTGACAGCAATTGCGGCCGTTGCTCATTCTTCCGAGCAGTAGTAGGCAGCAACCGAAGGCAGAGGGAACTGCAAGCGCCTCGAAGGGCGCCAAATCGGGCAAAGCCGGGTCTGAGGAAAGAGAAAACCAATGGCGGACGATCGCTCATGGGGGAGTCTGGGAGACCTGCTCCTGCGAGAGGGCTTGATCACGGATTCGCAACTGACGACCGCCCTCCAGGTTCAAAAACAAACGGAGAAAAGTCTGGGCCGTGTTCTGGTGGAAATGGGGCTCATCACCGAGCGCGTGCGCATGCGGTTGCTGCAACAACGCCTCGGCTACGATATTGTCCATATCAATCCGCAGCGCGTCGAGCAAATGGTGCTCGAATACCTGCCCAAGTCCGTTGCGGTCAAACATTCGCTTGTCCCCATCAAACTCGACCTGGACACGCTGGTTGTGGCCATGGAAGACCCAACCGATGTGACGGTCATCGATTCGCTGAAAACGCTGACCGGGTTTCGAATCCGCCCCGTGATTGCCAGCATCGAAGAGATCGAGGCCGTTCTTAAGGTCTATCCGGAGAAAGAAACAGCTCCGGTAGTTATCGAGGTGGGACCGCCGAGGTGGTTTCGCATGCTCGGCTCGGCCACTCTTGTAGCGCTTCTGGTTCTCCCCTTTGTGGTTTTCTATGTCTTCCTCCAAACCAACGTCGAGATGCAAAGCCGCTTTGCCCAACCGGGTGCTTATGTGGATGTATTTATTTTGACCCTGCTGGGCTATGGAATTTATGCGGTTGTCGTGTTTGAAATTTGGGCTTTGGTTTTTCAATCCCGCAAGTCCAAGTCCCCCGAGCCGCCCGTGAGCCTGCCATGACGCCGGTGGTTTTGCTGTCGTCGGCTGAATTGTAAGGCCGGGAGCGAGCGGTCATGCCTGGTCATCCCGTTCGACCTTTCAGCGCGCCGTGGGTGCCCCAGCGCCTGTCGTTGTTCTTTCTGATATTTGTGCTCATCGTGTTGATGCTGATTGCCCGTCTGGCAAATCTAGGCATTGTCCATGGGGAATCCTACGCGCAGTTTTCGGAGAACAATTTTCTTCGCAAACGAACCGTGGATGCACCGCGCGGGATCATTCACGACCGCCGCGGTGCATTTCTGGCCTACAATCGCGCCACCTACGAAGTCGCGATAAGTCCGGGCAATCTGCCCGCCGATGTCATTCAAGCGTCCCTCGAGCGCGTCGGACGCATCCTCAATTGCGACTTGTCCGAACACCTGGCCAGCGTGATCAAATTGCGGCCGCGCTGGAACAGCTATGTTCTGGTCCGCCGTCTGACGCTCGATCAGGCCACGATGATTCTCGAACAGCGGTTCGCCCTTCCGGGCGTTTCCGTCGAACCCCGGTTCGAGCGCTACTATCCCTGGGGCTCGACCCTCTGTCACGTGTTGGGCCATGTGGGGAAAATCACCAAGGCCATGTGGGAACGCCGCGACCGCTATTATCAGGAAGCGGGCTACGAAATGGACGATGATGTGGGCGTGGTGGGACTGGAAGCTGCATTCGAGGAAGCACTGCGCGGCCAGAAAGGACTGGAGCACGTGTGGGAAACCGGGCGCGGGCGGGTTCTCAATTCCCAGATTCTCGAAGCGCCCGTTCCCGGCCACCGGCTCTACCTTACGATAGACCTCGAATTCCAGCGCCTGGCCGAATCGCTTTTGCTCGGACAGGCTGGCGTCATCCTGGCCGTCAATCCGCAAACGGCGAGATTCTCGCCTGGGCCAGCTCGCCCGCCTTCGACCTCAATCGCCCAGCCGCCGTGGACAATCCCACCAGCAAACCCCTGCTCAACCGCGCCATTCAGGAATACTATCATCCTGGTTCCGCGTTCAAAGTTTTCACGGCTCTGGCGGCCTTGGAACAAGGCTGGCCGATCGAACGAATCGTCAATTGCGCCCACAACTTCTATCTGCCCAACTGGTCGCAGCCGTTCCGCTGTCTCGGCTGGCACGGGCCGTTGTCGTTC
>JADFCW010000253.1 GCA_017161705.1 Candidatus Sumerlaeota bacterium
AGGGCCGCCGGCACCGTGATGCGCCAGATGGTCTGCAATTTGCTTGCTCCCAGGGCCAACGACGCCTCTTTGTAGGAGAGCGGCACTGCCTGGATGGCGTCCTCGGAAATGGACATAATGGTCGGGATGGCCATGAGCGCCAGGAGCAGCGCGCCCGTCAAAGCGGTCAGTCCCGACGAGAGTCCCAGAGCGGTTTTAACGATGGGCGCCAGCACGACCAGGCCGAAAAACCCAATGACCACCGAGGGGATTCCGGCCAGCAACTCGATGAACGGTTTGAGAAGTTCCCGCTCGCGGCCCGTGGCCACCTCGGATAGGTACACGGCACCGATCACACCGAATGGAATGGCAATCGCCGTGGCGAGGCCCGTCACCAGCGCAGACCCTGTGATTAAGGGAATGATCCCATAGGCCGAGCGGTGAAAAGAGACCGGGATCCAACGGGCACCCCACAACTCGCGCAAGCCGGGCTTGATGGCAAAGGGGGCGGCTTCTCTGAACAGAAAAACAAAAATCAAGATGACAATTAAAATACTCGTGGACGCTGCCATCAGAAGCAGCGCGCGAATGAGTGTTTCTGTAAAGCGGCCGCGGTTCACCTTACTTCACCGTCACATAACCGTTTTCGCGAACAATCGTTTCGCCTTCGGGGCTCAAGCAAAAATCCAGAAACTCCTTGCAGACTCCCGTCGGTTGGCCTTGCGCATACAAATATAGCGCGCGCGCGATCGGGTAGGCGCCCGCCTTGACGGTTTCTTCCGACGGCATGACCGCCGGGGCATCGTCCCTGGCCTTGATTTTCAGCATCTTGACCTTGTCGCCTGCTTCGGCCGCATAGCCCAATCCCACATAGCCAATGGCCGAGGCATTGGCCGCGGTCTCCTGAATAATCGCAGACGTCGCCGGCATCAAGCGAACCCTTGGGCCGTAGTCTGCCTTATCCAGAACGTGTTCCTGGAAAAAGACATAGGTGCCGGAGCTGGACTCGCGCGACAGCACCATGATGGGTGCATCGGGCCCGCCTACCTGGTTCCAATTCGTCAGGGCGCCGGTATAGATTTTTTTTACTTGTTCTTTCGTTAATTCCGAGATGGGGTTTTTCGGATTGACCACAACGGCAATTCCATCTCGGGCGACCGCAAATTCCGTCGGGTGAATTCCCTTGGCTTCCGCGTCTTTTTTCTCTTTGTCATTGATTTCGCGCGACGATGCGCACAGGTCCGTCTGCCCGTTGATCAGAGCGGCAATGCCTGTGCCCGATCCGCCGCCGGTCACAGCGATCTGGACGTCCGGGTGTTTTTTCATGAACGCTTCCGCCCATGCGGTGACCAGATGCACCATGGTGTCGGACCCTTTGATCATCATGACTTTGCCGGCCGCCTGGGCAGGCTTGGCTGCGCTGCCGCTTTCTGGGCCGCTGGATTCGCTCGGCTTCTGGCACGCGAATCCCCAGATGCCGAGGGCAAGGATGAGGAACACTCGGTAACACATCATGTGACGAATCATGGTTTCCTCCTCAAAGATATAAGAGATTCTCACGCACGGCGTGAGATCGTATGCCAGTACAAGCGGTACAAATGTTTATAGCAGATAGTATTGCGGCCTTCCACGAAGTATAAGGTTTCCTCGTCGAACCTCCATTCTGGGGAAAGCGATGTCGTTTTCCGCTTTCTTACGGTTTTCAACCTTCAAACAAAAAGCCTTTTGAACAGCAATAATTTCAGAAAAACTAAGGAATGGTTAGGAATTGATTAAAAGCAGAACCCATACCGGTGCATCTCCTGAAAACGGGAGAGGGGTTTGAAATTTCCGCGCTGGGGGAGGCATCCCTCCCATGGGAACACTTTTCCCTATTGTGGAGAGGCGCCAATCGCACGTCGCGGCCCATCTAGATTCCCGGCAACCGGATCGTGAATGTGCTGCCCTTGCCCACGGTGCTTTCGACATTGACCTGACCGCCATGGGCTTGGACGATGTGCTTGACAATGGCCAGGCCCAGCCCCGTCCCGCCCATTTTCCGGCTGCGTGCCTTGTCCACCCGATAGAATCGCTCAAAGATTCGGGATAGGTGCTCTTTCGGAATGCCGCATCCGTAGTCGCGAACCGCAATCACCACGTCGCCGTTTGCACGTTGTGCGGCGACCTCGACCGCGCTGCCCGGCTCGCTGTATTTGATGGCGTTGTCGAGAAGATTCACCACGGCCTGTTCCAGTAATTCAGCATTGAAACGGGCATACAGGGTCTCTTCGGAGGCGACTTCGATGCGGATTTGTTTGGATTCGGCGGCGAGCCGGCAAGCTTGAACCGCCGCCTGCACAACACCGCGCACCAGTCCCTTTTCCAACACAATTTCCCGTCGCTCGCCATCCTGTTCGATGCGGGACAAACTCAGCAGGTCTTCGATGATGGCCTGAAGCCGCTCGGCGTGTCTGGCGATAATTCCCAGAAAGCGCCGCGCGTCTTCCGGATTTTCCATGGCACCGTCCAAAAGTGTTTCGACAAAGCCTTTGATCGAAGTGACTGGGGTTTTCAGCTCATGGGAGACGTTGGCGACAAACTCCCGCCGCAAATTTTCGAGCTGTCGCAAGCGCGTGACATCGTTGAGCACAATGACTGCGCCGGTGCACTCGCCCCCCTCGCAGTGCAAAGGGGCGCCCCGGGCCTGCAAGGCCCGTTCGCTGCCGAAATTGACAGACAAATCGGCCTCGATCGGCTCGGCGCTGCGCAACGCGCGCGCGACAAATTGTTGCAATCCGGCGTGGCGGATTACTTCTTGAATACTCCGGCCATGTGCGCTGGAAATGTCCACGCCCAGCATCCGCCCGGCCGCCTGATTGATTTTCAGAATCCGCTCGTCGGCATCCACGGCCAGCACACCCTCGACCATTCCCGACAAGACGGTTTCGAGCTCGTTGCGCTGCTGGATGATCGCGCGCATTCGCTCGTCCATCTGCGCCGCCATCCGGTTCATGGCTTCCGCAAGGCTGCCGATTTCAAGCGAGTTATAGACCGGCAGCTTGTGGGTAAGATCGCCTTGCGCATAGCGCTCGACACCGCGCTGGATTTCTTCGAGCATCCGCGCAATACGCCGCGCAGCCCCGTAGTCTAACGCCGCGCCCAGCAATGCGATCAAAATGCCGGCTGCGGCGATGTGCATGTAGAACGCACGCAGGCCCTTTTCGATGGCCGAAAGCGACAAGGCCGATCGAACTACCCCGACGATGGTTTCACCGCGCTGCAGGGGCGCGGCCACATACATCATGTTCATCCGCAGCGTGTGGCTATAGCGAATGGACGGCTCAATCCTACCTTGCAGCGCTGCCACGATTTCCGGGCGGTCCGGCTGCGCATGCGGCTCCATGTGTGCCGGGTTTTCCTCTGAATCGCCCACAACCTTGCCGTCGCGCAAAACGACTGTGATGCGTGTGGACGATAGACGCCCATATTCCTTGCATAGCGGGTCCACGGTGGCGATGTCCAAGTTAACCTCGGAAAACACCTTGCCTAACACACGGGCCCGTGCGGTGAGTTCGGCTTCGAGGCGCTGATAATAGAACCTCCTTCCATATTCCGCCGCATATATCGCCACCGTCGCCAGGAGGGCAAACGTAATGAGTAGATAGGACGGATACAGTTGCCATAGCAGGCGTTTGCGCTTCATCGCTCATTCCTTGAAGCGGTAGCCGATCCCGCGAACCGCTTGAATAAACCTGCCGGCCGGCCCTAGTTTGCGGCGCAACCCGACGATGTGCACGTCCACCGAGCGATCGGTGACGGGATACACTTCGCCCCGGACCGCCTCGACGATCTGAAATCGGGTGAAAACCCATCCTGGCCGCCGCGCAAGAGTGTGCAAAATGCGGAACTCGGTAAACGTAAGGTCCACGGGTTTCCCGCCCACCAGCACCTCGTGGCGGCCGGGATGGATGACCAAATCGTGAATCTGAATCACGGAATCTTCCTCGACCGCCTGCCGAGCCTTGCGCCGCAACACTGCGCGAATCCTTGCCACAAGCAAACGCGGGCTGAACGGTTTCGTGATATAATCATCCGCCCCCAGCTCCAAACCGGTGACCACGTCCGCTTCCTCGCCCTTCGCCGTCAGCATCACAATCGGAATATGCTGGGTTCTGGGGTTAGCTTTCAGTGTCTTGCAGACCTCCAACCCGTTCAAACCCGGCAACATCAGGTCGAGGATCACAAGGTCCGGCATCGTGGCTGTGATCTTCTTTAAGGCTTCCTCGCCCGATGTAACGCCGCTGACCCCATAGCCTTCTTTGGCCAGATTGTAGCGCACCAGCTCGAGGATGTCTTCCTCGTCGTCTACGACCAGGATAGTTTCTTTTGGCATGCCATTCCTCCGTAGCCGCAAATTCACTCCAATGGAGGAACTGCAACGGTTATGTTAAAGAATGATTAGTGTTTGGCAAGGATTGAATTGAGAATGAAACGACCTGGCGGGCCGCAGCAAACCCTCATCCTATCTTTGTTTGCCGTTGACTGAGCAGAAACAAGAAAAACGGCACGCCTAGAAAAGTCGTAATAATTCCCACCGGAATTTCTGTCCCCGGCCGGAGCGAACGCGCGATCGTATCGCTGAGGCCCAGCAGAAGACTTCCGCCCAGGACTGACGCCGGCAGCAGCATGCGGTGCCGGGGGCCGATCGCTAGCCGCATGATGTGCGGAACAATCAGGCCGACAAAGCCGATGATCCCGCTGACCGCCACCGCGGTGGCCGCTAAAAGCGTCGCGGTGGCCAGCAAAATCCGTTTCAGGTTCTCGACCGAAACACCCAATGCCAACGCCTCGTCTTCTCCCAGCAGCAGCACGTCCATCTCTCGCGCAAGCCAGAAAAGCACCGCCACTCCCGCCAGTAAATACGGCCACACCAATTGAACCCGATTCCATTCCACATTTTGAAAACTTCCCAGAAGCCAGAAATACACCTGCTGCAATTGGTGTGGCGAAACCATCAATGTAAAGGACGTAATCCCCATGCACAAGGCGCCGATCGCCACGCCAAACAGCAGCAGATGAAGCACGGGCACGCGTCCGAACCGCGACGCCAGCACATAGACCAAGAACGAAACCGCCAGACTTCCCCCAAATGCCGCAACCGGCAGGGCATGTTCGCCCAAGCGGCCGGCCTCCCAGCCCAGCGCCAGCGCCAGCGTCGCGCCCATGGCTGCGCCGGGTGCCACGCCGACGATGTAAGGGTCAGCGAGCGGATTTTGAAACAAGGCCTGCATGGCCATGCCCGCCGCGGCCAGCGCCCCTCCGACCAGCAGGGCAAGGATAATTCGCGGCAGCCGGATTTCGCGGATTATAGTGATATGCGCGGCATATTCGACGTCGCCGGGACGTTCGGCGCCCAGCAAAATCGCGGCAATTTCGCTCATGCGGACCGGCACATCGCCAAAGCCTAGCGAACCGATGGCAACCGCGCTCAGCAACACGGCCAGTCCCCCGAGCAGGATCAGTTGTCTAGCGAGTCGCTGTTGCGCCATTGCTCGGAAACCTTTCTGGATAAATCACCCGCGCCAGTTCCGCCACGGCGTCGGCCAGCCGTGGTCCGGGACGGTAGATTTTGTCGTCGTTCATTACCGTCACGCGGCCATTGCGCACGGCCGACAACTGCGACCAGACGCGGCTGGCGCGCAGCCGTTGAAGGCATTGCTCCGCATCTCCGCCGCCCCCGTGCATTCCGACAATAATGACTTCCGGATTGCGCGCAACAATTCGCTCGAGCGAGAGGATCGGCCAGGGACTGGCGAGGTCCGCCGCCACATTGTCACCGCCGGCGCGGGCAATGCACTGCCCGATGAAACTGCCGGGACCTGCCGAGAAAAATGGAGCCGAAAGGCTCCCAAAATACACGCGCCGCCGCGGTTCGATCCCGCCGACCGCCCGGTCCACCTGGGCCAGGGTCTCCTGCATCGCGCGGCAAACCGCCTCGGCCTCGCGCTCGTTATCCGTGGCGCGCCCGATCCGCCGAAGGGCGTGTTGCACTTCGTCGAATGTTTCATCGCTGATTGCCGCCAGCAGCGTCAACCCGCGGTGCGACAAGGCCGCCAGAGCGGGCCGCGGATTGCCGCGGCTGACCACTACGAGATCGGGTGCAAGCGCCAGAACGGCCTCGATGCTCAGGTCGGTGTAGCCGCCGACTTTCGGAAGACGCGCGGCCTTTGGCGGAAAGTTGCAATACCGGGTGACACCGACTACGCGGTCGCCTGCTCCGATGGCAAACAGCATCTCCGTGACGTTCGGCGCCAGACTAACAATGCGGGTCGGCCGGCGGGTTAGTGTGACCGAGCCGCCGAGCGCATCCGACAACGTCAGGGGATAAGTGGTTGCCGGAGCGATCGGCGAAGGCAAAGCGATTGCGATTGAAATTACGGCAGCGAAGAGCCCATTAGGGCATCGAAAGAAAATTTGGTTCTCTTCCATTCTTCGTTTCCCACCGCGGCGAGAGATCTATTTTGATTTTTTCTCCTCGAGCAGTTTTTCCAATCGCCGGAGTTTCTGCCGCAGCCGCAGGTTTTCCGAATCTGCTTTTACCAGTTCCCGCAGCAGTGCCGCGGCATCGGCGGTCCGGTTGGTCTGCTCGTAGCTGCCGGCGAGAAGTTCCATGACCGCGCGCGACGAGGGTTCGAGGGCAAGGGCGCGTTCGAGGGCTTTCTGCGCCGCCGCATCGTCTTTCCGATCCAGGTGAATGCGGCCTAGATCATACCACAACGCGGGGTTCTCCGGCTGTCGGCGGGTTGCCCGTTGGAGCGCTTCAGCCGCGCCGTCGAGATTGCCGACGGCCGCGCGGCAGCGCCCGAGGACATGGAGAGCGGCCGGCTCGCGCGGCTTTAGTTCGGCCGCCCGTTCAGCGTGGGCCAGGGCCGATTTCCAGTCGCGCCGGTTGAATTGCAACAGCGCCAATGCCAGCGAGGCTTCGAAATTGCGTGGACTTCGTTCGAGCGCTTGGTTGAAATACTGCTCCGCTTCGTGCGGCCGGCCCAGCTGCATCATCAATTGCCCGCGCGCCACCCATGCGAGGGTGCGATCCCCTTCCGCTTTTTCCATCTCGTCCATTTGCCGCAAGGCTAGATCGTGCCGACCGGCTTCGATAAACAGCGCCAGCCGATAGCCGTAAGCCGCCGGCAGCGGCGGACGGACCGACTGCGTAGACAACACATAGGCGTCGAGCGATTGTGGGAGGATCTCGAACGCCTCCAATGTGGCGGAGCTGACCGCCTCGCGCCTCACAAAGGCGACATCTTCGCGCCCGATGGCCACAAGCGCCCAGTTTTTTGGGTCGCGCAGCAGGCGGTTGACCAGTCCCGGCCACTGCATGTCGAGCACACACGCGGCGATGGAATGTTGCCGCACGAACGCCTCCAAATCGCCGCGCCCCTCCGTCAGTGCCAGATAGGACGTAATGACCTCGAGCGGATAGATTTGCCCGCGTCCGTCGGTGCCGATTTTGCACGTGTCGCTCAAGGTCCACATCAAATATCCCCCGTAGGCAAACGAGTTGAGCAGATTGCCTCGGACGTCCATCGCCCGGAGCCGCTCCGCGCTGGCGATGGGATAGCTGTCGGAGCGTATGCCGAGACCGAACGTCCGCATTGGATCGAAGCGGCGATAGAACGTGCCGCTGACCAGCGCGACGAGCAGCGCGACTTGGCTCACAACCAGCAGCAGCAACAGTCCTGTCGCAAATGCCGGGGCGCGGACGATGCGCCGAATCGCATTCGGCAAACCACCTATTCTCGCCATCAAAATTGTTGCACTCTCGCAATTTACCGGAATCAGCGCAATGCCCAACAGGCCCACAATTCGCCATGTGTGCCACGCCTGCCAGCCCAGCACCAGCACCAGAAGCCAGTGGACAATTCGGCCCTTGCGCCCGCAGGCGGCCAGCATCATGAGCGATAGAATATAAAACACCACAAACCACGGCCGGAAGAGAATATGCGGAAAGTAGAACAGCGGTTTCCATTCGTACAGAAAGGTCAGGTGGGCCTTCGAGTGAACCACGCCCAGCGTATGGAATACATAGGCCGCTCCGTAGGGGTTGAGAAAACAGCCGATCGCGCCGACTGCCAGCGCAAGCGCATAGCGCAGAAGGGCGCCGGTTTGGGTTTCGCCCGCGCGCCCTTTCCATGCGGCGAATGCCCACGACGCCGCTGCTTCGAGAGTGAAAAACGCGGCCAGCATCGTGCCCAACATAAACGCTTGATGAAGGTTGGCCCATGCGGTCTGCAAAACCAAAAATGCCGCAGCAATTCGCCGATAGCTCCACGTTTTCGCCCGATCCAGCAGGATGTAACTGAGAGAGAAAAACAGAAAGGTCACCAGCTCC
>JADFCW010000254.1 GCA_017161705.1 Candidatus Sumerlaeota bacterium
CCTTTGAATGTCGAACTGCCGAGAGAGTTGAGCAGAAAGCATGGCAGAGACGAACCGATCGCAATTCGCATAGGCGCCCTTAGTTTGCCGTTTGCCTCCCTCCTTTCTGCAGGGCGGTTTCTTTTTAGTCTGTTGCGAGTCAAAGCGGCCGCTTTACTGAGAAAATATTCTTACTCCGGATGTAAGCCAAAAGCCCCCATTGAAGCCGGGAAGGACATGACAACGTGAGGTTTGAACCGCGGGGATCTTGCATCAAGAAGAACTTGAGGTACTGCTCCCGGCCAGCTTGCAAAGACCTTTTTCTGGATTTTTCCGGTTGCGGCCAAAGGCTGTGAGAAACAATGTGGAGAAAACCGCGTTGCGCTTTCCGGCCGACGTCAGGTTCCGGCTTCCTCGGACTTCTCCGGAGCCGTCTTTGCGTGGCGAAGCCGGCGGGCTTGGGGCAGGTAGGAACTTTCCGGATGGGTTTTTTCAAGACGATCCACCCAGCGGAAAGCGGCCGCCGTATCGCCTGATTTTGCGGCGGCGAGCGCCGCGCAATACATGACGCAGTCGCGCGTATAGCGCCAGGTTTTTCCGGCATAATGTTCGAGAGCGAACTCGGCGCGTTCCAGAATCCAACGCGCTTCGTCGTCAGTCATGCCGCCTTTGGCAAACCGTGTATAGCGGTCGCTGCACCAGTTGACAACGCCGGCAGCCAGCCGACGCCGGGTTACCGCCAAAGCCCCAGACGTTTCATTATCTTCCGCCACAGGGATTCCTGTGGTCTGACCCAATACCGCAACAATGCTGTCCAGTTGAGGGATGTCGGCGCTGGTCAGCGCGCCCAAGGTGTTCTTGATGCGCTCCACGTCCAGTCGGCGCAAGTCGGCCCTCGCTTGTTCGAGCAATTCGGGGGCGCCCTCGGGTGTTCCAAATGTCGCCAACTGTTCCAGATCGGCGATAGCCGCGCGAAGCGCACTGGCATTTTTCGCAGCCACGGCTTTCTTCATGCGCGATTCCAGAGGGGCCATGGCTGCCTCGAGCAACCGCTGCGTAACCGATGATGCCTCGGTTCGACCCTCCGGTGCGTGGGTTGCCACTTCCTGCACGCGCGCCAGCCATGTCAGGGTTTGTGTGGTCGAAAGACCGGATTCGGGAATTTGAGCCAGTTCCCGCAGCGCCCATGCACGCCGTCCCGCCGCCAGTGTTTCCGCCAGCCGCGCTGTCACCAGGGGTTGCCCGACAAAGGTCTGGCTTATCGGCTCGACCTGGCGCACCAGTTCGTCATAGGCAATCAGGTCCTGCTCGGCAGCGCGCCGCCAGAGATCGGCCATATCCAAAACCTTTTCCACGGCTTTTTGGTCAAACAAGGTGAATTGGCGGTTGTATGGCTCCGGCGGTTCGTGTCCGGCGGTCACGCGCTGAAACAACTGGTGGGCTTCGACGGGCTTGTCATTCAACAGCAGAGTAAACATCTCGATGGAGGCAAGTTCGTAGCGCTGGCGCACAGCCGCCTGCAGCAGGCGCGCGGCCTGGCGCATGCGCCGAGTGCGTGCCGATTCTTCCAGGCGCTCGGCGATATTCAGCGCCCCGCCAAAATCGCCCGCCTCGATCTTGGCGAGGATTTGCTCCACCTGCTCGCCGCTTTTGGTCGGATACAGCTGCCAGACAATCAAAACTGCAAACAACGCGATGACCGCTGCAGCGCCATAAACCAGCCCATGGAGCCGCCGCAGAAGCGGCATGGCCTGCCGGGCTATATTGCTTTTGCCCAGATATTCATGGGCCTTTTGGATGTGCGGATCGAGAGCCAATGCCGCCTGCCACGAGCGCTCCGCTTCATCGAACTTCTCCATCTTGGCATAGACGGTTCCCATGACCACGTGGGCGGGGATAAACGAGCGGTCCAGCTCGAGGCAGTGTTCAAGCTCGGCCAGTGCTTCGGGAAAACGCTGGCGTTCGGCATGTTCAAGGGCAACGTTGTAATGGTGGCGGGCTTTGTTGACAATCAGCCGCAACATGCTGATGTCTTTGCCGCAATGGTAGCACGCCTCGCGGTCGTCGCGGTTGTCGGTTGCGCAATAGGGGCATTTCATGGGAAATTATTTTGATCTTGAACTGTCGCCGAGGGTTCCGGGTTTCGGCCTGCCCATCGGATCGGTCGTCCCTGACAGCTCCGAACGGGCTGTCCCAACTTCGGTTCCCTCCCGCTAAAAATCAGAAGCCCGAAATCCGGCTCACACTCTCAGGCTGCCCCTGCCGCCTCGACCTCATCCACGAGGCGCAGCAGCTCGTCCATGGCTTTTTCGATGGCCTCCTGGTTGTCGGTTTTCATCACCTCGCGCAAATGAGACGAACGGGTGCCTACCTGGGGAGCGAGCGGATGATTGCGCGCCGCGGCCAGGGCTTTTTGGGCGCGTTCCAGCAATTGTTCGGCCTGCTCCTCGACGGACTCTTTCATCCGCTGACGAAGCATCTGTGTGACGCGTTCGCGGGCCTCGCGCACCATCCGCTGTTTATCAGCCTCGCTCAGCCGCGTGTCGGTCGCTTCGATGACGATCCGTTTTTCGACACCGGTGGCCAGATCCTCGGCGCGCGCCTCCAGGATGCGGTCAGCGTTAAGCCGGAACGTGACTTCGATGCGAGGGACGCCGCGGGGGGCCGGCGTGATGCCTTCGATGCGCAGCATGTCCAGAAACGTGTTTTCCGAGGCAATGGGTTCCTCGCCCTCGTAAATGGGGAAGGAGATGGCCTCTTGAAAATCGCGCGTGGTCGTAAACACGTCCTTCGCTTCGGTTGGATACGTGGAGTTGCGCTCGATGATCACGGCATATTGGTCGTTTTGCAGACCCACCCCAAGGGAGAACGGCGTCATGTGAATAATGACGGGCTTTTCCTTCCCATAGCGCGTGGCCAGCGTGTCCTCGATGCTGCCGTCCAGGGGCGCGAGCACCAGGGTTTGGACGGCGGCGCCGAGAGCGACGACCTCTTCCGGCGATATGTCGCGGTGCGGGTTCTTGCCCAGATGCGCTTTGACCAGCCGCTGCACAGCCGGGATACGCGTCGAACCGCCCACCAGCAGAATGGTGTCCACCTTCTCCGGGGTCAGATTGGCGTCTTCGAGCGCTTGATTGATGGGGGGAATGGTCTGTTGAATGAGGTCCTCGATCAGCTCTTCAAACTTCTCGCGTGTCAGCGTGACATCCAGCGACAGAGGCCCCTTGTCGGTCATGTGGATGGCCTCGACCAGTATATGGGTTTCCTTGATTTCCGACAATTCAATTTTGGCTTCTTCGGCCGCCTCCTTGAGCCGCTGCATGGCAATCGGATCGCCGCTCAGGTCTATGCCGGTCTGCTCTTTGAAGACTCCCAGCAGATGCTGCACGATCCGCATGTCGAAATCATCGCCGCCCAGATGTGTGTTCCCATGAATGGCCAGCACCTGGAAAACGCCGGAGATGACCTCGATGATGGAGACATCGAACGTGCCGCCGCCCAGGTCGTAGACGAGAATCACCTGGTCTTCCTTCTTGTCGAGACCGTAGGCCAGCGCGGCCGCCGTCGGCTCGTCAATGATACGGCGCACCTTCAGGCCTGCGATCTCGCCGGCGTCTTTGGTGGCCTGCCGCTGGGCGTCGGTGAAATAGGCCGGGCACGTGATGACGGCCTGGCTGCAATCCTCGCCGAAATACTCCTCGGCATCCTGTTTGAGTTTCTGCAAAATGATGCCCGAGATTTCCTGCGGCGTGTACTCCTTGCCGTCAATGCGCACGCGGTAGTTGCTGCCCATGTGCCGCTTGATCGAAAAAACCGTCCGGCCGACGTTCATGACCGCGCCGCGCTTGGCCTTCTTGCCGACCAGAATTTCCCCGCTTTTCGTAAAGCCTACCACCGAAGGGGTCAGCCGCTCCCCAATCGAGTTGGGCACAACAAACGGTCCGCTTTTGTCTATGACCGCGACAACCGAATTCGTTGTCCCCAAGTCAATTCCCAGAATCCGTCCCATGACGCTCTTTATCTCCTTTCATTCGATGCCACAACGACCTGCGCTTCCCGCAATAGGCGTCCCCGAAACACATATCCCCGTTGGCGAATCGCCATGACCGTATCCGGTTTGTGATCGGGGGAATAACGATACTCCACAACCTCATGGAGGTCTAGATTGACCGGCTTTCCGACATCTTCCATACCAAACAGGCCGACCTTTTCAAGCAAATTCTTCAGGCGAAAGTATATACTTTCGACACTCCGCAGCCAGTTGGTCAGCGTTGGGTCGTCCGGAAAGGTCCGTCCCATGGCCAACGTTCGCTCGAATCCGTCCAGCACCGGCAGGAGGCGCTTCATCAGATTGAACATCTCATCGCCCTCCCCGCGGGCCTGTTCGAGCATCCGGGTGGTGACCGTGAGCCGCTCGTTTTCAGCCAACAACCAACTGATCTGGCTGAGCAGATCGTCGCCGGCCTCGCGCTCGGCCGCAGGCCGTTTGGGCGTCGTCACGGCCGCCGGCTTCTCGTCCACGACAAATTCCAACTCGGTAAAAAGCCACATGGCCCGGGCGCTCCCGCTTCGCCTCCAGGGTATTCTTGCTTTGCGCTGCCCCACGCCCCCTCCCCGCTTCCCTTTGCAATAGTTTAGCGCCGAAGCTTCATTTCTGACAACGCTTTTCTTGCAAATTTATTCTTCGGGTTGGCCGCCAAAGCCTGATTATAATGCGCAATGGCCGACCGAAAATCCCCTTTGAGCCGATACGTTTCGCCGATCTCGAACAGCACATCATCATTATTGGGCATAAACTTCAACAACTCTTTGAAATGGACCAGGGCTACTGTGTATTGGCCGGCCTCGCGGCAGCGTTTCCCCAGGGTCAAATGCGCCTGGATGATATTGTTCCGCGTCTCGGCGTTCTTGCTGTCCAGTTGCAGACTTCGCGCCCATGTCCGAAAGGCCACGTCCACCTGGCCGCTGTTGATCTGGGCCCAGCCCAGCAAATTGAGCACATCGATGTTGTTGGGGAATTGCTGGCGCAGCGAGTCGAGTTCCTGTGCGGCCTCGGCGTATTTTTTCTCTTCCATATACGTGGCGGCGATCTGATACCGGGCGTCGAAATCGCTGGGATTGATCTTGAGAACCTCCCGGTATTCGCTGAGCGCCGACTCGCTGTCGCGCTGCACGCCCAGGGCCTTGCCGCCGTGGTGTTTGTGCACTTCGATAATCAGCGACTTCAGATACGGGTCGTCGGGCGACTGGTCCAGGGCCGCCTTCCAGCGCCGGATCGCCTCCCCCCAGTATCGGTTGGCCTTCTCGTCCTGTCCGGCCATTTCGCAGGCCAGCGCCAGATTATGGATGATCGCCAGATTGTCGGGATTCATCTGCAGGGCGCGTTCCCACAGATCAATGGCCTCGGCATACAAGTCGTGCAGCGCATAATAATAGCCCAGATTGATATAGGAATGATTCAGATTGTGCTTGGCGCGGCGGTGGGTGGCGTCCAATCCCAACACCGCTTGCCAGTCCTTGATGGCCTCCGCCCATAATTTCCGTTTCACATGGATATAGCTTCGCCGCATGTACGCCGTAATCAGCTGGTTCATGGTTTCGACATCGGCGGGGTCCTTTTCAAACTTTTGCTCCAACTCGCGGATCTGCTGGGGCAAGATGGTCTGTTCGGCGTCTTCGACCATTTCTTCCTGGGTGAACGAGAACTGGCCTTCGACATAGTTGAACGTGAACGCATCTTCCCGGGCTCGCTTTTCCGGATCGCGCAGCGTCTCATACGCCCGATTGATTGCCATAAACCGGTCGGTGTGCGTCTCCGGCGGAAACTGCTTCACCAACTCGATGTAGGCTTGCTTGATCTGTTCCTCGGTCACACCCTTGCGCAGGTTGAGCACCGAGTACGAATTCTTCTGAGGCATAATAAAACCTGATATGGAATGAGGCTGACGGACAACCGCTGACGGGGCCTTTCGGCGATTCGGCCATCCGCGCGACAGGCTCAAGACGGGTATGCTGTGTTGTCCCTTGCCTCTTTGCAAGCGAAAAAACCGCCATCCGCAACCCGCGGGATGGAGGATCGCCGCATGTGTTTTAAGTCTGATTTATCTTTGACCCTTCAAACATGGTCGCACGCACGAGCACCAAGGCCGCGGAAAACTCACCGGGTTTGCACTTGAAGGAAACCATTGAACGCTATAAATTTAAGGGCCTTGCGGCCACAACCAAAAAGATCTTTGCAGGAAATCAGACAGCCGTCGCCCCGGAGTTCGGCAGCCATGCCGCAGTTTTTGCCCGACAGGTTTCGACGCACCGAACGTGGCCTGTGGTCATAACCAAACATGGCATCGTTCATAAAGACGCATGCACTTTGGTTGGACCTTTGGGGAAAAGAGATCAAGAGGGTAAACAGCGGGATTGCATGTCAAATACTGCCCTTTGGCGGATTGACACGCACGCGTATGGAGACTCCTGAATGGAGGGAGGAGCGAAAAAACCGTCATGCGAGGCATGTCTAGTTGCGCTGGCTTGTCGTCTTTGCGCGAGGTTCTACCGGAAAGATATGGGAAGCCACAGACCCCGCTCCCGTGCAGAAAAAACACCGCAAACTACCGCTCGAACTCCGTGCCTCCCAGTCCGACCTGAAGGGCTGCTAGTCCACAACCTCGGCCAGCTTTCGATACAATTCCTCGCGGTCGGCCGCCTGCTCGCGCACCTCGGCCAGCTGCTTCTGCGCGTCCGCCAACTGTGCGCGGAGAGCATTGAGCGCTTCGTCCCGCTCGGCCAGCTGCTGCTGCAAGTCCTGGATCTGCAGCTGCTGCTCGCGGATGACCTCGTTTTTCTCCGCGATCTTTTCCTGCACCAACTTCACGATTTCTTCGTTAGTGATGCCCATGACCGGATCCTCCCGCCTGAGTTTTGGCCTGGGCATCGCGCCCATGGCTGGAGAAACGATTTCGCGGACCGGCCGGCCCGCGCGGCATGCCTACCGCCCGCACGTCGAGCAACTATGGGTGCTGCAACTGGCGCAGCTGCCGCTGCTCGAGGTCGAGCTAATTGTCCTCGAAACGGACCCTTGCACCCCAAACGCCGACATCTGTTTGCGCACCTTGCGCGAGCCGCACCGGGGGCAGACGAGGCTTTCTTCATCCGCTTTGTTGCGGATCAGCTCGTCAAAGTCTGTTTTGCACTTGAGACAACGATACTCGAAAATTGGCACGGTCGGATTTCCACCTTTCTATTGCAAGAATAGCTGCCTGTGGCGGTATAAATCAAGTCAAAAACAGCTCGGCAATCGAATACTGAAAGACCAGCAATGCGAAATCCCCACATCGGGATTCGCGGTTCATCGCAGCGCGTCGAGACGCCGCCGCAGGCCGGCCAGTTCGGCAGCCGCGCGTTCGTGTTTTTCCTTCTCGCGTGCAATCACAGCCTCCGGTGCGCGCGAGGTAAAGTGCGCGTTGGCCAGTTTCTCGCGCAGCCGCTTTTCTTCGGCTTCCACGCGGGCAATCTCCTTGGTCAGGCGCGCGAGCTCGCGCGTGTGCAACTCCTCGCTGATGGGAAACGACACGGTGATGTCGTGAACCATCCCCATGGCCCAATGCCCGCCGCCTGCATGCCCATCCGCTTCGATGTGCAATTCGGCTACGGGCAGCAAGGTTGCAATCATACCCTGGTGGCGTTCGATCTGGGCGCGGCGGTTTGCATCGGGGGTCGAAATATGGAGGTCCAGGCGTTCGCCGGGAGGGATGTTGAGCTCGCCCCGCAGGTTCCGTGCGCAACTGATCACTTCCTGCATCAACGCCATATCGCTTTCGACCTCCGGAGCGTTGTCCGAGGCCACGGCGTCGGCTCCCGGCCAGCGGGCGACCATGATCGAAGGCGATTCCAGCGCCCGCAGCATGGCCGCAACACGCGGCTCCGCCCCTTCGCCCCGTCCCTGCCGGCCGCAGTGCCCATCCCATCTTTCCCGCAGCGCCTGCCAGATTTCCTCGGTCACAAAGGGGATGATGGGGTGGAGGGTGCGCAGCGTCGCTTCCAGCACAACGAGCAGCACGCGCTGGGTATTGTGCTTCAGCTGCCGCTGTTCCTCAGTGGGGACGTCGCCAACATACAGCCGCGGTTTGCACAACTCCAGATACCAGTCGCAGTATTGATGCCACACAAAATGATAGAGGCTTAGTGCGGCGTCGTCGAACGCAAACCGCTCGAAGCCGTCTTCGACCTCGCGGACGGTGCGCCACAATACGCTCAGAATCCAGCGGTCTTCGGTTTGCAGGAGCGACTCGTCGATGCCGGCGGCCAAAGTTTCGCGCGACAGGTCGGCCGTCGTCATCAGCAC